>CAZJOQ010000035.1:0-22927 GCA_964547625.1 uncultured Nitrospira sp. | reverse complement strand
CTCAAGCAGATATCCGAGTGCAGTGAAAATCAGCTTTTCTAGGGAACGGGCCATTGGTTGTTCACATCATCAGGTATTTAAGAATCCGAACGGGTTCCTACTACAAGGCGCCGCGAGTCTTGAGGTCGGTCATGACCGCACTGATGTAAAGCAACATTGCAAGCAGTAGTAGGGGGATCCCTACAAATGTCCCCAGCCCCATTGTCCACGCGCCGAATCCATGCCAAAGGAACAGCAGCACACACGTGAGCCCGACGATGGCGCAGTCCACGGCCAGCATCAATTGCCTGGTCACCCATGGGGAGGCCGGATGTGGCAATTTGTGTTTCTTGGTGTCCATGAGTCTCTCCATCAGCGGGTCTTGTTCATTCGGGTGCCGACGCGCGCTCCTTGGGGAGTGGATGGGGCGGACCGTGGCATGAAATGCAGGCAATACGGTCGGTCGAGAATTCGTTTGCAAGCGCCCGATGACTGGTCACACGAGTCCAGTTGCCGGTGTTTTGGTGGCAAGACAGGCAATTGGAATTGGCGTAGCTTCCTACGTATCTGATAGGGTCCTGGTAGGTGTTCGTTACATAGTGGACCCAGTGCCGGAATCCGTCTCGCTTCCCTTCCAGTGTTCCGGTTACCCCGTAGGTGACATGGCAGGCGTAGCACTGATCCTTCGCGATCCAATTGTTCCTGTAATGGCGCGCGGCCAGCGTCGGACTGGTCGGACTGGCCATGTCGTTTACGAACGGGTGCATTACGTGACAAGACGTGCAGGCTTGTACCGTCTTAGTTCCCTCCATTACCGTCGCCGTTGTGCTCCAGGTCGCGGCAAGCGGCAGGAGAAAAACGCCGATCAGGAGCAGCCGATGGTATGTGCCGTGGAGGAGGCGCGTTCGATAGACGTACTGGACTAAGAAAAGCAATACAATACCCGCCAACGCCGCCACGATACCGATCGTGCGAAAGACTTCCACGCTTGTGATGATGTCTTGCACACCGGCTGCCTGGGCTGAGACGGCTATGGGTCCCGCGTTGATTAGGGCTGCCGTGAAGGGGAGAAGGAAGAGCCGATGCCGAGAGGTCATCGTTGTCTCGTTCGCCTTCCGTCTAACCGAGACGGCGCATCGTTTATAGGCAGGCTGCTTTGAGAATGGATCGTGAACATCGTGTGTGACGAGGTTGACGAGGTATAGGGCCGAATGCATCGTGGCGAAGACCATTCCTGGGCGCACGACGTCTGTGAGGCGGGCGCGCAGTTCAACCTCGCCTCGGCGACTCTTCACGACGACCGGATCACCATCCGCGATTTTCAATGGATGGGCGTCGTAGGGGTGGATCTCGAGGTAGTCGGGATGGATGGCCTGGAGGGTGGGCGATCGACCGGTGATGGTCATCGTGTGCCAATGCTCCAGAATCCGACCGGTGTTGAAGATCAGCGGAAAATCGGCGGTATAATGATCCAGTGGATCTTCCTGATGGTCCAGCCAGACCGTTGCCCGCCTGTCTGGTTTCCCATAAAAGTCGAACCGGCCACTGCCCGTGGCCATGGGGTCTTCTCCAGGGATGTACCGTCGCTTGGTGCCTGGATGGGTATCCGTGGGGCAGGGCCATAGGAGTCCACGTTCTTTCTGCAGCCGTTCGTATGTGATGCCTTCGAAATTATACTGAGAATATGCGGAAATCTTGCGCCATTCGTCCCAGACGTCTTTGGGAGTCCTGGCCGAGAGCAGCTTGTTGTGGCCGAGGCGGTCAGCCAAATCCAGGAGCATGTCCAGGTCGCTTCTGGCCTCGCCCGGCGGATCGACGAGCTTGGGGGAGAGGTGATAGCGCCGCTCCGCATTGCCCGTGACCCCGTCCTTCTCCACCCACAACGCGGCGGGAAGCACCACATCGGCGAATTTCGTCGTTTCGGTCGGATGAAAAGCATCTGACACGACCAGGAAGGCCCTGTCCATCCCTTGCCGGTAGGCTGTGATATCGGGGAGCGTATGCCCAGGGTTCGTGCACATGATCAAGCAACACTTCACCGCCCCACGGTTCATCGCATCAAAGAGGGCAACCGCGTGGTGGCCTGGCTTCGGGCTGATCCTGCCGCGGGGGACTTTCCAGAGGTCCTCCATCTCCTCCCGGTGCTTCTGGCTGGTGACGAAGCGCCCGTTGGGCAGCGCATGCGAAAGGCTGCCAGTATCACGGACGCCGCCGCAGGCGTTGGGCTGTCCTGTCAGCGAAAACGGCGTGGCGCCTGGACGGCCGAAGTGGCCGGTCAGGAGGTGCATGGCGCTGACAAGTCGGTTGGAAGCGGTGCCCTGCGCTTGCTGGTTGAGGCCCATGGTCCACAGTGACATGGTAGCCTTAGACGACGCAAACAGGAACGCCGCTTCTCGGATGTCCACCGAGCTAATGCCGCAAGTTCTAGCTGCTGTCTCTGGGCTGTAGAGCGCGATATGTCTTGTGAAATCGGCAAACGAGCGAGGATTTTCACCTTCTTGGAACGACAAGTAGTGCTCGATCATATCGCGATCGATGAGATTCTGTTCCAGAAAGACATAAATCATTGCGTTGTAGAGCGCGACATCCGTGCCAGGGATGATCTGCAAGTGAAGGTCTGCGTGTTGTGCCGTGAATGTCGAGCGCGGGTCGACGAGTATGATTTTTGTGCCGGGATGGCTCCGCTTGCGATCCTGTACACGTTCCCAGACGATCGGATGACACTCCAGTGTGTTCGAGCCGGTGACGAAGAAGCACTCGGCGTGGTCGATGTCTTCATAGCAACCAGCCGGCTCGTCTTTTCCGAAGGTCGAGGTGTAGCCGGTGACGGCAGACGCCATGCAAAGTCGAGGGTTGCCGTCCATGTTGTTTGTGCCGATACCGGCTTTGAACAATTTGTTCGCCGTGTAACTTTCTTCAGTGTAGAGCTGCCCGCTGCCGTAGAACGCAACGCTATCCGGCCCGTGCGTCTCGATAGCGTCCGTAAAGCGTTGTGCCACGAGCGCCATGGCTTCGTCCCAACTTGCCCGTTGCAACTCGCCGTGCTTCCGAATCATCGGGTAGAGGGCGCGACCTTCGGTATAGAGAATGTCGCGGGTGGCCAGGCCCTTGATGCAGAGGCGGCCGCGGTTATGGGCTTCGTCATCTCCCTTGACATCTACGACCTTGTTTTCGTTCACGCCAATCATGACACCGCAGCCTGTTCCGCAGAATCGACAGACGCCTTTATGCCAGCGATCAACGGGGATAGCTTGTTGGCGCTCCCAGAGATTTTCGCAGCCCGTGATAGGAAGGAGACAGGCCAGACCGGCCGATGTCCCTACCACCTTGATCAGTTCGCGACGGCTCAATCCGGCCGCTTCATCCTTCTTCTGGAGCATGGTGGATTTCGATTCCACTCAGACCATCCTTGCGTAACTTAGCGGATCGTAATTAAAGGTCAGATACAAGATAGCCAATTCATAAGGCGTCTTCCAGGTCGAACGATGCCGTGCAAGATTCGGATAAGCACACGCACTCCGCAGTAGTTATTGAAATGGTGAACCGAAGGAGTTGCGCAGGCTTATGTGGAAAGTTGCTGCACAAGATGCCCCAATTCGAGGAGGATCAACTTCTCCATGGCGAGGCGAACTGCGTTTTCTGAGCCTGGAATGGAAAAAAGTACGCGGCCTTTGATCACACCGGCAGTCGCCCGGCTCATGATTGCCGGTGAGCCAATGTCTTGATAGGTCAGCAACCGAAAGATTTCGCCGAATCCCGCGAGTCGCTTTTCCAGCATGGCATCCACTGCTTCGAACGTGGAATCTCGCCGGGAAATACCCGTACCACCATTAAGGATGATGGCCTGCACCACATCGTTGACCGTGCCTCGAGCGATCCACAGCTGGATCTGTGCCGGGTCGTCTTTCACGAGATGATACCCAACGATCCTATGGCCTCGCGCTTCCAAGAGCTTGCGAATCAGCTGACCACTTGTGTCGGTTTCTGGCGTACGGGTATCACTACAAGTAATGACCATGCACCCGATTGATCCGGGTGCATGGCTTTTGTGTTCTTGATGAGTTGGTATTGTCATGTTGAGATGAGACCGTGCGTTCACGCGGGACCGTCACGCCTTGCTATGGCTGGACAGGCCTGTGCCGGTTGCTATTTCCATACGGCATCTGGATTTAACTTCGCAGCCGGTGTTCCTTTCGCCACATGTTCATCGAGGATCGTGGCAACATCAGCTTCACTCACTTTTGAGTACCATGTGTTGTCAGGATACACCACGACCGTGGGACCTTGCTCGCACGGTCCGAGGCAGCCTGTCGCGCTGACTAGCACTTCTCCAGGGGGAACCGCACGTTGCATCAACCCCATGTTGAAGGCCATGAGCAGCTGTGCCGCACCGGCTGAGCCACATGATGGCTTGGGATGGCCGGGAGGGCGGGAATTAGTACACACGAGAATATGGTATTTAGGTTTTGGCATGGTCTCCTCAATAACAATCGGTATGTATCATCTGGCCACGGTATGTCTATCGTGGCCTATACGACTCCCATTGCTGAATGACTTCCTCCGGAAGTTTCCACTGCTTGAGTCCTTTCAGCACCCAATCTAGGTAGTGGTCTTTGGGTTTAAACTTGCCGATCGGATTTGCAGCATACGTGGTCACGAGTTCTTTTTCTCCCGTCTCAGCTGTGACGGTGACCTGTAGATGGCGGTAGGCTCCTTGCGGTACATCCTGTTCAAACTGATCCATAATCTGTATGTCTTCGTCCGTCAATTCGAATACACCGCCCCAGGTCTTTTCACCTACCGAATGGACGACACTCGCGAGCCCACAGCGCCATTGTGATGACCACCGACAAAACTTCACCGTATGGTCGGCTAATGTCGCGAGGTGCAGAAACCTGTGTTCCGGAGCTCGTCGTGTCAGTTGTGCGGGGTTGAGAAGATCACCGTACAAAAAAAACTTCATGCATGCAACTCATCTGTGACCCACTACCGCCAAGCCGTGTTGCTACTTGTAACATACCCGCTTTTGGCCAAACAAGCGCCACCGTTCTCGATTAGTCCTGACAGGCGCATTGACATGACATCCGCGCCTTCCTAAGATGCCGCAGAGGTGATCAGAATCCAAGGCCCGACTTCCGTCGTGAAACAATTACGTTTGCATGGCTGAGCACGATACACTCCCAAGACCGTTCGGCAGTCGCATCACCCCCTATCACTATGCCGTTGTGTGTGTTGTCCTAATAGGTGCGTTCTACTATGTGTGGACGACATTACCATCTGCGACCCCGGTAAGAGCACCACAGGAAACTGAAGCCTTAGCCTTGGTGCAGAACTACCCTGCGATCGGATATTCGACAATCGCGCAGGCCATGGATGGTCATGTCCGCGCGATGAAGGACCGTGGGCAGGGGGTCCGCCTCGGTGAATGGCGAGTGAAACACGTCGAGGGAGATATTTTTGAAATTCGTATCCAACTTCGTGACCAAGGGGTTCGCGGCCAGTGGTTCGAGCGGGAGTTCATTTGGCATGCGCACCTTCAACTCAAGAAGGTCAACGCCGCCTCATTGCCGGCGGATGGAGTGACTCCAAAAGCACCTGACCCCGATCCTCCAACCACTCCCTCACCACCGGGTGCATCAACAAGTTAAGCTGGCACTCTAAGAGACGGCGGAATGGCGATCTGGACTTCATTGCCTTGGACGCGTACCTCGCAACACACGACTTGGAAGTTAGGGTTACCTACTCGTTCTCCAGAAATGACGCTGAACTTCCATCCGTGCCAAGGACACTCGACCACTCCCTCGCACAATTTCCCTTCTCCAAGCGGACCACCTGCGTGAGGACAAGAGTTATCGATCGCATAGAATCTCCCCTCCACATTGAACAGGGCAATCCAAATCCCGTCAACCTCGACAGTTCGTCCGGTGCCGGATGGAATCTCCTGCGTGAAGGCAACTCTCACAAAGTCGTGTGTCATACCGTACCATGTCCTCCGTCAGTGGCGTACCGCATGAGAGCGGCCGTTGCTTGATTTCAGAGCAACCTTATGGCATAGAATTATCAGTCCGTAGCCCTGCCCATGAACACACTCCTTGACCGCTGTGGAAGCCTGATTGGGGATGAGGTTCTTGCATGGAAATGACACTCCTGCTTAACGCGACCTATGAACCCCTGCGGGTCGTACATTGGCAAAAAGCGATCGCGCTCCTCTGGCAAGGGAAAGTTGAAGTCCTGGAAGTGTACGACCGGGAAATTCATGGAATTTCGCTGTCCATCAAGCTGCCCGCGGTGATGCGGCTGCTGAAACTTGTTAAGTTGAAGGACAGTCATCGTGCCGTCAAGTTTTCTCGCATCAACATTTTTACGCGAGACGGATACTATTGCCAATACTGTAACCGTAAGTTTCGAACCGAGGAGCTGACCTTCGATCATGTCGTACCCATCGCGAAAGGTGGGAAAAAGACCTGGGAGAATATTGTGACCGCCTGTTGGCGTTGCAATAATCGTAAAAGTGGGCGGACTCCTGAAGAGGCCGGCATGAAACTGAAGAAGCGACCTGTGAAGCCTCGCTGGAGCCCTGTCATTACCATCACTATCGGCATTCGCAATACACCGGAAAGCTGGCGCGATTATCTCTATTGGAACATGGAGTTGGACGCGGATCCTGCTGAGACGTAAGGTTTCTCCATCGGAGCCCTCTATTGTCAGAGTGACATATCATCCACTCCTGAGGTCTCATCCAACATAGTTCTGTTTTGATCAGCACCCATTCACTTCCCCCCTGATACGAGCGCCGCATTATATCCGCATATCGACGCACTGATCAAAAAAGAGGAGTTGTGCGTCTGCCTCAAATCCCTCTTGCATGATGCGGCGCATTCTCGGATACTGACATCCTTAGTTGAACTGGGAGTATCTTTTATGACTGCCAATCCTGGCTTTCCACTTGTCTTGGACGTTAAAGGCTGGCATGTTTTAGTGATCGGTGGTGATGAGGAGGCGGCAGAAAAATCCCAACGCCTACTCGAATCCGGCGCGCGAGTGACGATCATCAGTCCGACATTGAATGAACCTCTGCGTCATCTTGCAGCATCAGGCAAGATCATCCACCGCGGTCGGCATTTCCGTGACGCAGACTTCGAGCACACCATTCTCATTCTCAACACGATTCGAGGGGATCGCGACTTTGCTCAGATGCTCTTGGCTAAATCACGGGAGAAGGGAGTGTTACTCTGGTCGGTGGACTACCCAGATGCAAGCAGCGTGACAATGCCAGCGGTGGTGGCCGTAGGTCATGCTCGCATTGCCATCAGTACAAGCGGAATGGCACCGGCCCTTTCCGGATTCATGAAGGAGGATCTGGAACACATCCTGAACGAGGAATTCGTTGAGTTTGTGGACTGGCTTGGACAGTTGCGCGAGCAGGCCAAGGCGAATGAGCCGGATGCCGAAAAGCGCCGCGCACTCCTTCGTGAAGCCTTAGACGGCTTTCGATTTCTCGGCCGAGTACAGTATCCCAAAGTCTGGTTGGATAGGCGATCCCAGCCTGCGCCAGGCATACAATCTCATACTAAGACACAATAGGAGCACCGATGGTTCTACTGGAATTCAGCATGTCGCCCTTGGGAAAAGGAGAGAGCGTCGGAAAGTATGTGGCGCGTTCACTCGATATTATCGATAAGAGCGGAGTGTCATATCGATTGAATCCCATGGGAACAGTCTTGGAAGGGGAATGGGCGCAGGTATTTGCGGTGGTCCAGAAATGCTACGAACGGATGAAAAAGGACTGCAACCGAATTTCCTGCACGATCAAAGTTGATTATCGAAAAGGCCATTCCGGACGGCTTCGGAGCAAGGTTGCCAGCATCGAAAAGACCTTGAGGCGCTCAGTTAAGCAGTAGGTTGTGCACCCCATTGCGATGCACCATGGCCTGCGGAGCTCCGCAGGCCTCCCACCAATCGCTCCTCATGCAGACCTTGATGGAGCGTTCGTGCCCTCCCACCAATACGTGTCCATCTTTGGGGCGGAGGCCCCCCTCCGATGCAAGGGGGATAATGCTTCGTATTGAAAAGCATGTTTATCGTCTATATACTCGCTCACCGTGCCTGGTGTTCCTGTAAGTGGACTGTGCAGCAGCACGCTCTGTGGCGGCACGCAGTCCCGCAGCCGTCATCAGGATCGACGGCGTCTCGCATCGCATGTAGCTCCGCCCAATGAATAGGCTGATTTAGGGAATCATGCCGTGACAAGCAGCGCGCTTGATATCGTCGAAGCGAAGTCTCTACCGGACATCGACCTTCTACCCAAGGACCGGACGATCCTTGAACAAGGCGCGATGGTGTTTCGTCCGTTCGGTTTGGATGAACAAGGGCACACCATCAGAGATCTGAGCGGTGTCAGCATCAGAGCCGTGATAGTCTTTTTGGAGAAACTGATCGCATCCGAACGCGGAGCATCCGCTGGGAAAGAATCGGTTGAGGAATTGTGCCGTCTCCTCAACGATCAAATTAGGGATGCGGTCTATCACGTGACTCCTGAATTTCTGAGGAATCCGTGGAACAGCTACTCCTACGAATTTACCTGTTATCTGTATGAGTTCTGTGAGCGCATCTCCGGAGATCCGCGCTTTGCCTTTAAGGCAGGAGCGGAAAAAGTGTCTCCTATCATGTTGGCTTTGACGCGACCCTTCTCATTGTCTCAGATTTACACCATGTTTCCCTACTTTGGGAACAAGTTTACCTCAGGCTCTGTTGAGTTTCGTGTCGTAGAGGTTACGAAAGACACCGCCGCAGTAGCGATGCGGTTCACTGACCGAACACTCCGCCAATTTGGTCCCTATCGGAGGCGGTGTGCCTGTCAGGTCTGCCAGTCTGCGCAGGGAATCATGGTCGCGATGGCCGATCGGATTCACGGGCTTTCTCGCGCAGAAACAATAGAGACCTCATGTATTGGTAACGATGACGACTGGTGCCAATGGACAATTCGATGGCAGGAAGAAGGCGGGTATCGCAGCCGATTCTGGCGAGCAGCATCCCCTCTCGAACAAGTACGACCGACGCTGCCGAATGGCACAATCCTCACAGGCACCGACAGTGAACAGGCTTTCCCCTCAACGACTGCCAGACGCGTTGATCCTCCAGCTCATGCTCAGCAACATCATGCATGGTTTTTATGGGGAGGCGGCCTCGGTCTCGCTCTCATGGCAGGAGTCGGCATACTCAATCCGGCAGTCAGTCTCGGTGAGGTCGTATTGGTTGGGCTGTGCCCACCCCTCGCCGTCGGCATCATGGTCAACCGACGACTTCTCCGAGAAAGTGAACGACGCGAAGCCTTAATTCAAGAGCAGATTGCCTTCGTCGAATCTCGCCACGAGGAATTGCGCGAAGCCTATCTCGAACAAGAGCAGATGCGTGTCGAACTCCGACGCAAAGTGGCCCAACTCACGGCACTGCATCGAGCAGGACTCTCATTCAGCTCGACCTTTGAACGGGACGCCCTCCTGCACCAAGTGCTGGAAGCCCTCACGCATGAGCTCAACTACAACAGCGCCATGGTTTCCATGTTTGATCCCTTTGAGCACACCATCGAGCACATTCGTCTGATTGGAGCGCCTCCTGAGGTCGAGGCTTTTGCCCAGTCGTGCCGGATTCCCATCACCGATCGAGAAAGTCCTGAGGGGGTGGTGGTGCTACAGGGAAATCCGCTGTTGGTTAAAGACATTGAGACAATTCGGCACAGACTCCATCCGCTCAATCAACGCTTAGCGGAATTGAGTCAAACCAAAGGCTTGGTCGTGGTCCCCATCAAAACCAAGGGCCGCGTGTGGGGTATGTTGACCGTTGATCGTTCGCACAATCAAAGCGTAACCGAAGACGACTTGGATCTGATGAAGACGGTGGCGAGTCAAGTCTCCATTGCGTTGGACAACGCGTCCGCTTATCAGCAGATTGAAGAGTGGAACCAAGGGTTGGAACTCAAAGTCAGGGAGCGCACCGAAGCTCTTGAACGAGCGGATCGCCTGCGCGCACAGTTTCTCTCACATGTATCACACGAGCTCCGAACACCGCTCACGTCCATCAAAGGGTTTATCCAGAATCTGCTTGATGGACTGACCGGACCGCTGAACGAGAAACAGCAGCGGTATCTCGTACGTATGTCGGAAAATTCGGATCGACTGGTTCGGATGATCGAGGATCTCCTCGATCGTACCCGGATCGAGACTGGACGGTTGGAGGTGCATCCAGTCGATGTGGAGCTTGAGCCGTGCCTGGCTGACGTAATCGAGCAACTCAAACCGTTGGCGCATATCAGACAGCAAACACTGGAGTTCATTTGTTCGGATACCACCACCCTCGTCTGGGCGGATCGTGATCGTTTGATTCAGACCGTCGTCAATCTGGTACAGAATGCCATCAAGTTTACCCCGCCCGGAGGACAGGTTACGGTTGCCTGCGACCTGTCAAGCGACCGAACAGCGACTGTTCTGGTTCGAGACACAGGACCTGGCATTCCTCCAGAGCATCTTGAGAACATTTTTGACCCCTTCTTCCGCATTCAACAGGACCAGCGCACCGCGCCAAAAGGATTGGGATTGGGGCTTTCAATTGTGAAGACCTTGGTTGAATTGCAAGGAGGGCAGGTGGCGGCTCGTAACCTCCTGGGAGGTGGCGCAGAACTCGCCTTTACGCTTCCTATCCATTCAGTCATGACGCGACTCTCGCTTGAGTCACACGTTACCGGCCGGCAAATCCTGGTCGTGGATGATGATGCCGACATTCAGCAGCTGCTTCATGATCGATTGAGGGCAGAGGGCTACCAGACGTACTCGGCATTTGACGGACGGCAAGCTCTTGAGACCTTGCAGTCAGGTGTATTCGATGGCGTGATCCTCGACATTGGGATCGGCCAGATCGACGGTCTGAAAGTGTTACGGCAGGTCCGTCTGACGAATCAGACAATCCCCATCATCATGGTGACTGCGTCTGGATCTCAGGAGTTAGCCGTCAAGGCGATCGGAATGGGCGCGCAAGCCTATTTACTCAAGCCATTCGACACGGTCGAGCTTCAGCAGGCCATGGGTCGTTGGTTTCACGGTGCGTGAGCAGCCAGCAATGATTCATCACGCTGTCCCTGAATCCTCCAACGGGTGCTGTGGCTTAGCCAAAAATTCCGCTAAGACAGACTGCGTTGCGACTCTCGCCATACTGGTTGCATTTGTCGGAGTCTGCGCCGCCTCTCCCGTCCTCGCTCAAGTTCCTCGGATCTACGGACAGGACGCGGCGGCATCAGGGATGGGAAATGCCTTCGCCGCACAAGCAGATAATCCTTCAGCTCTGCATTATAACCCGGCCGGGATGACGCAGCTTCGCGGAGTGCAGGCGTTGGCAGGGGGAACCTTTGTCGGCGGAACATCCCAGTTTAGAAGTCCTACCGGCCTCTCGGCAACCGGTGACCGCGATGGCATCATCGCGTGGCCCGGTCCGGGGCATGGCTATCTGACAGCAAACCTGCAAGATCTTGGTGTCTCCTCGCTAGGCAAATTGACGGTAGGAGTGGGAGTCACCACTCCCTTCGGCTCGGTGATGAGGTGGCCTGAAACCGGCCCATTCAACGGGATTACGACATTTTCCGCCTTGCCCCTTTTTAACATCAAGCCGACCTTTGCGTATCAGCTTCTTCCTGATTTATCTATTGGCGCCGGCGCCGACATCTATACATTTGCCAGCTTTTTCGGCGAAGGGCACGCAGAATTACAATCCGTTTCACCGGGCGGCTTGTCACCTGCCGGAAGCAAAGTCGAATTGAATGGTCGCGGGACCGCGCCTGGTTTCAACGTCGGTGCCTTGTATACCGCGCTTCGGAATACGGACGGGCAGCCCATTGCAAACCTTGCCGTCGTGTACAGAAGCCAGGCGACCCTCCGTCTCGATGGAGCATTATTGGTCAACGGCATCAAGTTACAAGATGCAACCACAACCTTTGTCTTACCGCAGGTGATCACCGGCGGAGTTGCATTATGGCCCATTCGGGATGCGGACCGTGAGTGGAAACTCGAATTGAACGTGGATTATGTGGGGTGGAAGTCGGTCAGGAATTTAGATATCCGTCTGGCCAACGGCTCGGTCATTCCTCAGCCGCAAAACTGGAGAAGTACCTATGCCATTTTGGCTGGATCCGAGTATCGATGGCTGAAAATCGATCGCCTACCGGGCTGGCAGATTGCGATACGGGGTGGCTATACTAACCAGCAGACGCAAGTGCCGGATCTCAATTTCACTCCGAGCGTTCCATCGGCTGACTCGCATGTGATTTCGAGCGGCATCGGATTCGTCTGCCGAGGAAATGGATCATTGCTGGGACTGATACCATGCGGAAATGTTGGCATCGGGCCGGTCAAGACAAAACTCATCGGCCTTGATTTTTCTTATCAGGTGTTTCTCCTTGAGCCTCGAACCATTTCTGGAAATACAGGCCTTCGCGCAACGGTCAATGGGCTCTACAGTTCGACCGTGCATGCCGGTGGGTTTTCCATCCGTGCGAGCTTCTAGCTTAGGGGCTCCGCCGGATGTCACAAGCCTACGAGCGTGATACCGCAGATGCGGGCAGCCTTACGAGGAGTGGTAAAAGCGTGGAATCTGCGGGCTGATCGCACAGAGCACTTCATATGAGATTGTTCCCGCCCACTTTGCCGTATCGTGTGCTGTGATTCGTTCGCTTCCCTGTTGCCCGATCAGGACAACTTCATCTCCGACGGCAACATCCTCGATTTCCGTCACATCTACCATCACCATGTCCATGCAGACGATGCCCGCGATAGTTGCCCGTTGTCCTCGAATGAGTACTTGGCCGCGATTTGATGAGTGTCGACTTACCCCACCGGAATAACCGATCGGAAGAACGGCTATTCTGGTCGGACGTCTGGCGATGAAGGTACGATTGTAGCTGACGGTTTCCCCAGGGTGGATGAGTCGGAGCTGTGCAATACGGGTCGTGAGAGAAAGAACTGGTCTAAGGTCAGGAGCTTGAACGGTATGAGGAAGCGTGTGGTATCCATACAGCATGATTCCAGGACGAACAAGCGAGTAGTGGGCTGATGGAAAACGAACGATGCCGGCGCTATTAGAAAGATGGATCATCGGAAGGCTAAATCCTTCTTTACGTATCGCCATTATCACTCGTTCAAAACGGATGATCTGCTGGTTAGTTGAATCGGGATCCAGCCCATCGGAATCGGCTAAGTGAGACATGAGGCCTTCTAAACGCAGGGACGAGGGAAAGGTGTGCTTCGCAAGGATAGCTTCGAGCTCATTCTGAGTTAAACCTAACCTTCCCATACCGGTCTCAATCTTCAGATGAATCGGGTAGAGAGATGAACCTTGGGTAGCATACTGACCCAGCGCTGCCAGAGTAGACGGGTCACTCACCACTGGCGTAAGCTGATGCGCAAAGAGGTCTTCAAATTGCTCTCGAAAGATCGGTCCAAGAATAATGATCGAGACCGTAATGCCTGCTTGACGGAGGGCAATTCCTTCTTCGATCGAAAACACTGCAAGACGAACCACGCCATGACGAATCAATGTCTGTGCTATCTCAACTGCCCCGTGACCATACGCATTGGCCTTGATCACTGCCATGATGCCACATCCGGGAGAGAGGACACGACGCAATTGAAGAAGATTGTGGGCGAGGGCGGCCAGATCAACAGTGGCTACGGTTGGGAGGAAGGCGAACGGAATCGGCACGTGATGAAGAGAGGGTCAGGAAGCCGGACTCAAACTTCCATGATTTCCTGTTCCTTTTTCTTGATGATCTCGTCAATTTTCTGGCCGTATTGCTCGATGAGTTTTTGAGTCTCTTGTTCTGCTTTGCGCAGCTCGTCCTCTGTCAGCTTCCCATCTTTTTGGAGCTTCTTTAGCTCCTCATTGGCTTCCCGTCGGAAACCTCGGATCTTCACCTTGGTATCTTCACCATGTTTCTTACAGAGTTTCGTCAAGTCTTTACGGCGCTCCTCGGTCAGGGGTGGAAGTGGAACCCGAATCAGTTTGCCGTCATTCGATGGTGTCACGCCCAAGCCTGAGTTGGAGATGGCCTTCTCAATTTCCTTGATGAGCTTTGGCTCCCAAGGCTGAATGGAGATCAATCTCGATTCTGGAGTGGCGACATTGGCCAGCTGCTTCAGCGGTGTCATGGTGCCGTAGTAGTCAACTCGAATGCCGTCGAGAAGTGCGACGGAAGCTCGCCCGGTTCGAAGACCTGATAGATCTTTCCGCAGATGTTCGAGTGCCTGATCCATCTGAGCGGTGAATGACTGCCGAATCGGCGCTGCGTTGGACATGAGTACACCTCGTGATAAAGTCAGCGATCGCCGATCGTAACTAACGTCCCGAGCGGCTCGCCCAAAGCCACACGCTTAAAATTTCCGCTAATTTTCAAGTTAAAGACAACGAGAGGCAATTTATTATCCATGCATAGGCTGATCGCTGTGGAATCCATGACTTTGAGGTTCTGATTGAGAATGGACAGAAAGGAGATGGAGTCGTATTTTTTCGCCGACGGATTCGTCACAGGATCCGCCTCATAGATTCCATCGACTTTTGTGCCCTTCATGATCACCTGGGCACTGATCTCCATGGCCCGAAGGACGGCGGCGGTATCCGTCGAGAAATACGGATTTCCTGTACCACCGGCAAAAATGACCACACGATTCTTTTCAAGATGCCGAATAGCTCTTCGACGGATGTACCCTTCGGCAAGCTGGCGCATCTCGATGGCAGACTGCACGCGGGTGATCACGCCGACACGTTCCAGCGCATTTTGAAGGGCTAACGCGTTGAGGACGGTCGCAAGCATCCCCATATAGTCAGCCGAGGCCCGTTCCATCCCGGAAGCACTCGCTGCAATCCCTCGAAAAATGTTCCCACCTCCGATGACAATCGCAACTTGTACATCAAGTGCGACCACTGAGGCGATTTCTTCGGCAAGATTTTCGAGGATCGATGGTTGAATGCCGTAGCCCTGCTCTCCAGCCAACATCTCCCCACTGACCTTTAGAAGGAGACGTCGGTATTTCGCAGTGCTCATACTTCGCCTAGCTGATAGCGGGTAAAGCGACGGATATTCATGTTCTCGCCGATCTTGGCAACCTTCTGGGCGACGAGGTCCTTGATGGAGACGGCAGGATCTTTGATGAATGATTGTTCAAGGAGGCAATTTTCTTGATAAAACTTCTCAAGTTTTCCTTCGACGATCTTCGGCCATGCGGCAGGGGGTTTCCCCATTTCCTTGGCCTGACCTTCATAAATCAATTTTTCCTTCTCGGCGACATCGGACGGAACATCCTCGCGTTTCACGAACGACGGCTTCGCGGCAGCGACTTGAAGCGCCAAATCGTTGACGAATGATTTGAACTCTTCGTTGCGGGCCACAAAATCAGTTTCACAATTGACTTCGATCAAGACGCCGATCTTGCCGCCCATGTGGATGTATGAATGGATCAATCCTTGATTGGTCTCGCGTCCAGCCTTTTTGGCAGCAGCGGCAAGTCCTTTGTGGCGCAAATAATCGATGGCTTTCTCGACATCATCCCCGTTTTCGGTGAGAGCTTTTTGACAGTCGAGAATCCCTGCTCCTGTTTTTTCACGAAGTTCTTTCACGAGCTGACTGGATCCTGCCATGGTTCAATGTTCCTTCACAGTTGCGTTCAAGATGAGCGCTTGACGGATTGAGCTAAACCAGAATTATGAAACCGGAACACTCTCAGCCCGCATGCCTGGCCTCTTGTCCCCGCCCGGAGGAGCGGCTTGAAATGCGGCTTCCTCTCGCTGGGCTTTGACATGTGCACCCTCAATACAGGCATCGGCAATCTTGGATGTGATCAGTTTGATCGAACGAATGGCGTCATCGTTCCCAGGGATTGGGTAGGTAATGTGATCAGGGTCGCAGTTGCTATCCAAAATAGCGATGACCGGGATATCGAGTCGCGTAGCCTCCTGCACGGCAATTTTTTCGATTCGCGTATCGAGTACGAACACAGCGCCGGGAAGACCGCGCATGTTTTTGATGCCCGACAGATACTTTTGGAGCTTGGCGATATCCTTCTGCATGAGAAGGATCTCTTTCTTCTTAAGGCCATGTTCGCTAGGGTTGAGGAGTATCGCCTCCATCTTTTTCATCTTATCGATACTGCGTCGAATAGTTTGGAAGTTGGTCAACATCCCGCCCAGCCATCGCTGGTTGACGAAATACATGTTGGCCCGTTTGGCCTCTTCTTCGAGTATCTCCGCAGCCTGCCGCTTTGTGCCGACAAATAAAACAGATTCTCCCGCTGCGACCAGGTCTCTGACGAAGGCATAAGTGTGTTCCATCCGTGCGACGGTTTGTTGCAGATCGATGATGTAAATGCCGCTTCGCTCACCGAACAAAAACTTTTTCATTTTGGGATTCCAGCGGTTCGTCTGATGTCCAAAGTGAACCCCGGCTTCCAGCAGTTCCTTGATCTCTACTACTCCCATGCCTTCACCCCCCTTCAAGCTTGCAGAGCACCCAGTAATCCGGTGAGGGAATCGCTTCCCTTATCCTCAAGCCACGCAGCGTATCTCACGCTGATTGTGATTTTATTAGTTCGTGCCGATTCCCGCACATAACGAGTCGGCCCCTATCAAATACAGACCGGCGACGCTACCACAGTCCCGTCGAGGTTTCAAGCTACAACCTCTCTTCGAGCTAGGATCGATAGCTTGCATTAATGCGGACATAGTCATACGAAAGGTCCGTGGTCCACATGTGCGCATCCGCCGAGCCCTGTGCGAGATGGATTGCAACGGTAAATTCTTTCCGCTTGAAGACCTTGGCAATCTGCTTTTCCGCATCGAGGCCGGTTCCTACACCGCGTCTCACCATCACGATGTCGTCGAATCGCACAACGACCCTGTCGGGATTTATCGCAACGCCGGAACGCCCGATAGCCGCCATGACTCTGCCCCAATTGGCATCCTCCCCGAACAGCGCGGTCTTGAACAGATTCGACGTCGCAATGGTCTCGGCAACTCGTTTTGCTGCTGCCGGTGTTGTAGCCCCTTCTACCAGTATCTTCACGACCTTCGTTACTCCTTCACCATCACGGCAGATCATGAGGGCTAAGGCCTGGGCAGCCTCAATTAAGAGACGTTCGAAAACGCGATAGGACCGCGTGCCTGGTTGAATCGTTCCATTCTTCGCAAGACCATTGGCCAGGCAGAGCACCGTATCGTTCGTGCTGGTGTCACCGTCGACGGTAATACAGTTGAAGGATCGATCGGTCGCCGCCTTCAGGGCGTGCTGAAGGGCCAATGGAGCGATCGCCGCATCGGTTGTCAAATACCCGAGCATCGTGGCCATGTTCGGATGGATCATGCCAGACCCTTTCGCCATCCCGCCGATGATGACGACACGACCATTGATCTTGGCCTGTACTACAACCGTTTTCGGGCGTAGGTCCGTGGTTAAAATTGCTTGTGCCGCTTGGTGGCCTCCCTGAACACTAAGACGCGAGATCAAGGTCGGAACAGCCTTAGTGATACGATCGATTGGCAACGCTCGGCCGATCACACCGGTGGATCCCACAAAGACCTGTTGCACTGGAATAGCCAATCGGTGCGCTACGGCCATTGCCATAGCCTGTGCAGCAAGCAACCCCTGCTCACCCGTACAGGCATTGGCGTTCCCACTATTGACGATAATTGCCCGTCCTCGATGGGCGTGAAGATGATGTCGATCAAGAAGCACCGGTGCGGCAGCAACACGATTCTTCGTAAACACTCCGGCAATCGGTCCGCTGACATCCGATACACACAGGGCAAGATCGAGCTGGTTAGATTTCTTGATTCCGCAATGGATACCCGCAGCTTGGAAGCCCAGCGGTGCAGTGACACCCACAGGTTTGCGTTTCATCATAGCTCGGTTCGGTTGTGGCTGAGTAAGGCGATCACTGATGGCGTGTCGTTAGGGATAACTGGCCGGTGCCGTCAGACCGGTGTCCTCGGGAATCCCCAGCATGAGATTCATGGCTTGAATGGCTTGACCCGCAGCGCCCTTGACTAGATTGTCAACGGCAGCCACCGTCACGACCCGTCCGGCTCGCGGATCCGTGTAGACACCGAGATCACAATAGTTGGTCCCTTTGATGTACCGTGGATTAGGAACCACGTCCTCATGGAGCCGAACAAACCGCTCGTCTTTATAAAAATCTCGGTACAGATCTCGAAGATCCGACAGTGGCATCGTTCGGACAAGCTTGCAGTAGGCCGTACTCAGGATACCTCGATTCATCGGGACAAGGTGGGGCGTGAATGTCACGGTTACGGCCTCATGGCTCTCCAGAAGGCCGGACAATTCTTGTTCGATTTCCGGCGTATGGCGATGTTGACCAATTTTATAGGGCTCTAAAGATTCATGCGCTTCCGGAAAATGATAAGCCAACGCCGGACTGCGTCCGGCACCGGACACACCGGATTTGGCGTCGATCACGATCGTTTCAGGCTGCACAAGCCCTCTCGCGAATAGAGGCGCCAACTGGAGGATAGCGGCCGTGGGATAACATCCGGGTGACGCCACCAGTTTCGCCTTGGCGATCGCTTTTCTGTGGAGTTCTGGTAAACCGTAGACCGCCTCTTGCAGCAGGTGTGAATGTACGTGCGAAGTTTGATACCACTTCTCATAGGTGCCGACGTCCTTCAATCGATAGTCCGCACTCAGGTCAACGACTGCTTTATCGGCCTTGACACAGATCGCGACGGGGTCCTGCGATTTTGTATGGGGGAGCGCCAGAAACACAGCATCAGCCCGCTCGGCTAATGCGTCCGCTGCCAGAGCCTCGAAACGATGCTCAATCATTCCCTTTAAGCTTGGAAAGACGGATGAGATCGATTGGCCTGCTGATTTCTCTGATGTCACCGCCGTAATCGTGTACGAGGGATGAGCAATGGCAAGCCGAACAAGCTCTGCTCCGGCATATCCACTGGCTCCTGCAATGGCGATACGAAACTGCTTGCTCATCGATCAATAACCTATCCAACTGTGCGAGGGAAATGGTCATCCCTCTTAAGGACACAAAAAAGGGAAGGCCTGGAGCCTTCCCTTTCGTAGTTCGTTGGCTCCTGCACTTACCGTTTGGAGTATTGGAAGCGCTTACGGGCTCCCTTCTGTCCGTACTTTTTACGTTCCTTGACCCGTGAATCACGGGTGAGCAATCCTTCTTTCTTCAAAGGGGTCCGTGTGGCAGGCGTCATCGCCACAAGCGCGCGCGCGATCGCATGACGAAGCGCACCCGCTTGGCCCGTCGGTCCACCGCCATATACGGTTGCGCTGATCGTATATTTCCCCATGAGGCCGGCCATTTCTAGCGGCAGCTGGATGATTTGCCGAAGGGTCAAACGCGGAAAGGCCTGTTCCAGGGGCTTCTCGTTCACCGTGATCTCACCCGCCGTTCCTGTCACCCAGGCTCTGGCGATCGCACACTTTCTTCGACCTGTTGCATACTGTGTCACCGCTGCCATGCGATTCGTCTCCTTCTGTTGAAAACTAGAATTCTGCTTAAAGTGAAATAGGTTCTGGACGTTGAGCGTGATGCGGATGATTCGGTCCTACGTAGACACGGAGTTTTCGTGCCATCCCATTTCCGAGCGGGGTTTTTGGAAGCATCCCCTCGATAGCCATTGTCAGGAGCTGACTCGGGTCTTTCCGAAATAGATGGGCCGCGGTGGCCGTCTTCAGACCTCCTGGATAACCAGTGTGACGTCGATACAGCTTGGTTTCCATCTTCGTCCCCGTGAGTTGAATCTTCTCGGCATTCACGATCACCACGTGATCGCCCAAATCGACATGAGGGGTGAACGTCGGCCGATGCTTACCTCTGAGCACGCTTGCCACTCGGGCAGCCAGTCGGCCTAAAGTTTTTCCCTCGGCATCCACGAGATGCCAGGATTCTTTCACTTGCGTCGGCTTTTCAAAGTACGTCGTCATCATCGTCTTCGTCTCCACGTCGGTCACGCTTTCGCGCGGGTGATTGTGATTATACTTCCTTCGTTTCCAGTTTGGACAACCAGGCGTCCAGATTTTGTCCGCTACGCCGTCGCCACACATCCTGCGTTACATAAATAGGCGCGTGACATCGGAGCGCTAATGCGATGGCGTCACTCGGCCTGGCGTCGATGGTTCTAGCAACGCCCTTATTTTCCAGAAAAACTGTGGCATAGTACGTGCTGCTCTTGACATCAGTCACTACCACTCGCTCGGTCTTGATCCCGAAGTGCTCGCCGAAACTTTTGACGAGGTCGTGACTCATGGGCCGTGGGGTGATGGCGGCGTCCAACGCGCGTTTGATAGATTCCCCTTCAGAGGCTCCGACCCACACCATGAAGTGTTCAGCTTCGGCATCTGTACGGGCCAGCACGATAATCCGTGTATCGGTAGCCGGATCTTCCACGACTCGATTCACGGTGAGCTCAATCAGAGCTTCCGTCTCTTGTGAGCCACGCTCTTCCATCAGGAATCCAATTTCCCAAAGTCTTCGGGTTTCAGATTTTCCAGCCATTGATCAAGTTCGTCTGAGCTCTGTTTTCGAATCACAGACTCACTCGCAAAAATCGGAGCCTGAGACCGCAGCGCCAGGGCAATGGCATCGCTAGGACGAGAATCAACGGTATATTCGGAATCTGCATAGGTCAGGTGTATTTTTGAGAAATACGTATTCTCAGTGAGGTCGGTAATGACGACACTGATAACTTTGGCTTGAAAGGCATCGAGATATGATTTCATAAAATCATGCGTCATAGGACGGGGAGGGGCGACATTCTCAAGAGCCAAACTGATCGAGCTCGCCTCGGATTTTCCAACCCAGATTGGAAGCATTTCCGCCTGATCGTCGTCACGAAGAATAACGATGTAGGCATTGTTGTAGGGGTCGAACATGAGCCCCTTCACTTGCATCTGAGTAATCATCAGTCCTTTGAATTTCAATTATAATAAACAGTGTAAAGTAGCACTTTCGAAATCAAGAAGTCAACGAACTCCGCGACATGAAAGGGGAAACCGTGGACACTGCTTGCCCACACAAACGGGGAAGGCGCTAGCCGCTCAGCTGTTCGGTGGACGGAAATTCTCGGCGACTTTCGAGGCGTCGACCTGTTCTCCCAGTTTCAGGAAGGCTTTCATTTGCTTCCGAACCAGTTCCCGCCCACTCTCATCACCGAGATTCACTTGATATTCATTGATGACCATCACCCGCATGCCTTCCCACTTCTTCCAGCAATCTGCGCAGACCTTGCTTTTCACCTCTGCTTCAAGCTTGCCGAGAAACAGGGGAGCCGTGATCGCTTCACCAGTTTGACCGCATGTCACACACAACACGTCTGGCATATAGTGGGCACTCCTTTTTAAATGTTCCATCAGGTTTAAACAATCAGGCACGAAACCTATACGCTAGCGTATAAGTAACCATTCTATCAGAGATGTTCGAATGAAGAAAAGGCAGAGTGTCACTCATGCATAACGACAAGATCGCAATTCGGCTTGGAGGCGCTCCGGGCCATACGACTGACGGGTCCGCACATGGGCGGCTTGGATCGCCACTTCCGACCGCGCATTCTCCTGGGCGCGTGTCGACGGACGTCGATGCTGCCAGGCATAGTGGGATTGTTGAATAAAGCAGTGTGAGACCTCTTGTGAGACAATGACGGTCAACACCCTTCTCTGATAGGTCTACGGGGAAAACATATCTGCTATTACCCCCTTGAGTTGCCCTTGAGCCTCGATCTGGGAGGTCGGGTTCCCCGGTTTGGGGCGAGTTCCGTTGGTCTTGTCGACGAGGTTAGGCCGCCACCAGATCCGCATCAAGAACGACCAACCGTTTAAGGTTAAACACCATCGCCTGCAAGAAGGCCGCGAATTGATTCTTCGCCACTCCGCGGTAGCGGACCCGCTTCGGGCGCTGGGCAAAGACCCGTTCATAGGGCGCTCGCAGATGCGTATACCACCGATCGCGATCCCGATTCTTGGATTTCATATTATTCCGTTGAATGGCCGCGAGATGACAGTTCCGCTGGGCGGCGGCCTGCCGAGCGGGGGCCGTACAATAGCCTTTATCCCCATAGATCGCCCCTTGAGTGGGGCAGACATGCCGCAGGCCTTGGGCATCGGGCAGATTGGCCGGGGTGGTCGCCACCTTGTTGATCAGCCCGGATTGCATATCCACACTGACGTGTTCCTTGTAGCCGTACCAATACTTCTTCTTCCCCTTACAGCCAATCCGGGCTTGCTTGTCCACTGCCACGTTCGGCAGCACCTCATTGTTCAGCTGCTCAATCTTCTGTTGCCGCGCCTTGTCGCGCTCTTCCCACAACGTGGCTTTGGCAATCAGATGGGTCGCATCCACAAACGTGAACACTTCACTCATCAGCCCAGCGGCTTTGAGCTGCTCACGCATAGCGGCAAACAGCTGTGAGAGCCGCGTGGGCCCAATGCGGGTGCGGACTCGGGTAAAGAGGCTATAGTCAGGCGTGGGTTCCGACAAGGTGAACCCACACAACCATTTGGCCGCCAGATTTTCTTCCAAATATCGCTGGAGGTCCCGATCCGAAAGGTCTTCCATGAACTGAAGCAGCAGGCACCGAAACAACCGTTCGATCCCATACCCCTCGGCTCCTTTGATGTGAATGATCTCTGCGAAGACCTCTTGGACATCCGGCACATATTGCTGGAATCGGCGATACGTATGCGTGGAGGGTACGAGACTGTCGAGATCAACCATTTCCATTTGGGCCATGAGGAACTCCAAGGCTATGAGGACAGGAAGAAACCGTGACTGAGACGCAGTATAGCAACAAGTTTAAATGCGGACCCTATTATTCAACAGGCCCATTCGGTGATTTGAGTGAGGTGGACGCTGAATGGCTCGGCCAATTCGGCAAGCGT
>CAZJOQ010000034.1:0-23178 GCA_964547625.1 uncultured Nitrospira sp. | reverse complement strand
CCGCCAGTCGATCGGGCCTCCCCCGAAGGACTGCTTGCCGTGGGTGGAGATCTCCGCCCAGAGCGTCTCCTCGAAGCGTACTGCCACGGCATTTTCCCCTGGTACAACGATGACCAACCCATCTTGTGGTGGTCGCCTGATCCTCGCGCCGTATTGTTCCCAGACAAGCTTCATGTACCGCGCAGTCTTCAGAAACGCCTTCGCCAGAACCGGTTCACCGTCACACTCGATACCAGCTTTCGCCATGTCATGGAACAGTGCGCAGGACCACGCCCACAGTATCCAGAGGGAGGCACCTGGATCACTGGAGATATGCTAGACGCCTACACACGACTCCATGACTTCGGCTACGCCCATTCCGTTGAGACGTGGCAAGATGGTCGCCTCATCGGTGGACTCTACGGTGTGGCCATCGGTGGGGCGTTCTTTGCTGAGTCCATGTTTACGCGTGTCGATGACGCATCAAAGGTGGCGCTCGTGAGGCTTGTCCGGCAACTCCAAGCCTGGAACTTCCGCCTGATTGATTGCCAGCAATCCTCTCCCCATGTCAGACGGTTCGGAGCGGAAGAGATTCCCCGCTCAGACTTCATGGCCCATCTCACTGCTGCCGTAGCGCTTCCCGACCGACATGGCCGGTGGGAGTTCAACCGGGAAGATGAGGGAAACCAGGCCAACCTGGCAAAACCCCATTTGACAGGGTTTTCTCCAGTCGCTTATGATTTGTTTAAGCTAGGAGGAGACATCACATGAGCTTTGTCATTACACCGAAAGAATTAAAAGCCCGACTTGATAAAGGGGATAAACTGGTGCTCTTGGACGTGCGCGAGCCTTGGGAGAATCAGCTCGCCAAGCTTGATAACTCAGTGCTGATTCCTCTCGGCACATTGCCTCAATCCCTCTCGCAATTGGACAAAAATGCCGAAATTATCGCGTACTGCCACCATGGCATGCGAAGCGGAGACGCGACGGGATTTCTCCTTCAGCAAGGGTTCGCCAATGTGAAAAATTTGATCGGTGGGATTGATGCCTGGTCTATCCAAATTGATGGAAGTGTGCCTCGATACTGACAGACTTCAGCCGTAGCAGTCTCCTGTCGACTGCTACGGCTGACATCATAACAGCCAGTCGGTGACTCAGCGTGACCGCTCAGCCTTCCGAGCGTCTCAACGACCGACTTTCCCCTGAAAAAATGCGACGGTCTGCTTAAGTCCTTCGGCGAGATCAACCTTCACCTCCCACCCCAATTCCTGTTTAATCTTGGAGGGGTCGATTACACTCCTAAGCTGTTCGCCGAGTTTAGCCGGGCCATGGACTTCCTTCACTGGAGAACCGGTCAGACCAGCGAGCATTCGGAAGAGCTCGTTCACAGATGTCTCGGTTCCAGTTCCGACGTTGTAGACCCCGTGCGCATCCTGGCGCATGGCTGCAAGATTGGCTTCCGCCACGTCATCCACAAACACAAAGTCCCGTGTTTGTCGGCCGTTTCCATTGATAATGGGCTGCTCATTATTCAACATCTTCTGGATAAAGATGGCGACCACGCCGGCTTCTCCCTCTGGATCCTGCCGTGGTCCATATACGTTGGCGTATCGTAGGCTGACCACTGGAATCCCGCCCGTGCGTTGGAAGTAGGACAAGTAATGCTCACCGCAGAGCTTACTGATGCCATAGGGTGACAGCGGGTTATAGCCGTGGGATTCTGGGGCAGGGAAGGTCTCCTGCTCCCCATAGATCGCTCCCCCGGACGAGGAGAAGACAACCTTTCGGCACCCGTACCGAACCGCTTGTTGCAATACGTTCATCGTACCCAGGACGTTGACTTGCGCATCGAATACCGGATCTTCTACGGAATTGCGCACGCTGATCTGAGCCGCGAGATGGAGGACTACATTGGGCCGTTCGTTGCGGAACACCCGTTCCAATCGCCTGCTGGTAATGTCAGTCTTGTAGAGACTCGCTGCGCGATTGACGTTTTTTCGCTTTCCGGTGGCCAGATTGTCGACGACGACAACCTGATGCCCTTCTTCCACGAGTCGGTCCACCACATGAGATCCAATAAATCCTGCACCACCTGTCACCAGTACTTTCATTGGCCCTCCTCATTGAGCTGCCAGCGGCAACCTTTCCTACATACCATGAAACGTGGCACGGTATTCAAGAATTGCCAATACTTCTTCATTACCCTTTTTTTTGCCTTTGATGGGAGAGGGGATGACCCGATTCGTCCGTATTCCTATGTCGGTCGCAAACCGTAAGACTCTCCTGACGACCTCCTCTCGTTGCCCCTCATCCCGTACGACGCCTCCTCGACCCACTTGCCCTTTTCCCACTTCAAACTGCGGTTTAATCAAGGCGATGATATCGGCGCGAGGTCGTAGAAACTGAATAACGGGCTGGAGTACCTTCGTCAGCGAGATAAAGGACACATCAATGACGACCAGATCGATCGGCTCTGGGATGGCGGAACGTGGCATGTACCGTATGTTGGTTCGCTCAATCAACACGACCCGCGGGTCTTGTCGAAGTCGCCAGTCGAATTGGCCGTAACCAACGTCAACCGCATAGACTTTCGCTGCCCCTCTTTGCAACAAGCAGTCGGTGAATCCCCCCGTCGAACATCCGACATCGAGACAAACTCTTCCGTGAGGAGTACTGGAAGAAACATCAAGAGCTGCCGCCAGCTTTTCCCCGCCTCGGCTAACAAACGGCTGACGCTCCCCGGTCATCTCAATGACCGCATCCACGGGAATCACCCTAGATGGTTTGTCGACAATGATTCCGTCACATTTGACTTTTCCGGCCAGAATCATCCGGGCTGCCGTATCTCGGCTCTGCACCAAGCCCTGAACCACCAGCACGTGATCGCAGCGATCCTTCTCGAATCGTACTCTGATACCCATGAGTGGTAAAGGTAGGACCACATGAGAGGCCCCCTAAATCAGATGGGGCCTCGTTAAGACTCCCCGGTGGAGCCATTCAGGTCGATGTCCTCGGATGTGAACGCGCGCAGCTGCTTCTTCCCGTTCTTGTCCTGGACAAGAACTTCCACTTTCCGCTCCGCATCTTCCAGCACCCTCAAACAATTCCTCGACAGTCTGATGCCTTCCTCGAAAATCTTTAATGATTCATCGAGCGGCAGCTCTCCCTTCTCTAATTCACCTACGATGACTTCCAGCCTGGCCATCGCTTGCTCAAATTTCACTCCAGCCACAACATTCTCCTTTGAATGACACCGAGGCGCATTATATCGAAGTCGGGGCAGGCATTTAAACGGAAGACCCGGGAGACACTTCTTCCACCGTACAGCGTAGTTGGCCGTTCGCAAGCCGCGCCATGATCTGTTCACCGACAGAGACTTGGTTGATATCTCGAATGGTTTGGCGGTGAGGCACCGTTTCGAGAATCCCATAACCTCGGTCTAGTATGGCAAGTGGGCTCAGACTATTCAATCTGTCGAGATACGCGTGAGTACGCTGGTCGTTTCGCTCGAGGCCATGACTCATCGCTCCCATCAACCGTGACCACAATTGCGGGACAATGGCCATACCATGACGTACTCGACCCTCAGGGCTCGCAGACGCCAATGCTTGGCTCCATGCCTGTGTCGTTGCCGTCCCCTGTTTCAACTTGGCGCGTATGGCTTCGCGCATATCTGCCACAACACGGTCTACATGTTGCGCTTCTCTCAGAATTCGAAATCGGATGTTCCCCAAATGGAGCAACATGAGATCAAGTCGTTGAGTGCGCTCACAGCATTGCGAAACGATCGCTTGCTGACAACGAGTCGTGATCCTATCGAGACGTTCCACGATCTCCGCCAACACCGGAGCAACCATTTCCGCGGCAGCCGATGGCGTGGGTGCCCGTACGTCGGCCGCAAAGTCGGCAAGGGTGACGTCCGTCTCATGCCCAACGGCTGAAATGATCGGAATCCGTGATGCGGCAATCGCTCGCACGACCATTTCTTCGTTGAAACTCCACAGATCCTCCATCGAACCGCCACCCCGCCCGACAATCATCACATCGATCGAGCCGAGCTTGTTGAGTGCGTGAATGGCCGATGCAATCTGTTCGGCTGCTTCGGCTCCTTGGACCTGGACAGGTGCGATCACGATGCTCAAGACAGGACACCGACGGTGTAAGACAGTGATCAAGTCACGAACCGCCGCTCCGGTCGGTGAGGTGACGATTCCAACTGTCCAAGGGAACACCGGCAACGATCGTTTGCGCTGTGCGTTGAAGAGCCCTTCTGCTTCAAGTCGACGTTTGAGCTGCTCAAACGCTAACTGAAGAGCGCCTCGCCCTTTGGGCTCAAGATGATCAAGGATGAGCTGATACTCTCCGCGTGGCTCATAGACTGAGAGCCGTCCGCGCACGATGACATGCAGCCCATCCTCCAACCCGAATCGCAAACGAAGCGCCGCTGAACGAAAGATCACCGTTCGAATCTGACTCGACTGATCCTTCAACGTACAATAGAGGTGCCCAGATCCTGGCGCGCGCAGATTTGAAATTTCCCCTTCAAGCCAGACTTCGGCAAAATCGGCTTCAAGGGAAGTTCGAACCATGGCGGTAAATTCAGAGACCGTGAGAATTGGCCTTGGAGGCCCATCAAACGCAGGAGGAAAAAGTGAGGAGGAAGAGTAGGTATTCGTGAGCCCGCTCCTTCCTAGTCGCGTGTGAGAATCACTGCGCAACCACCGACGGCCACGCCACACGGTGCCGACGTCAGCACGCCTGGCTAATCAGCAAGGCGAATTCGTTCAAATGCGATGACCTTACCCAAGCGGGGATCAAGTTCGAGCAAGACCGCACAGAACACTGACGGTCCTGAAGCAACTTCAAACCGCCGAGGCATTCCGGTCAAAAACTTTTCGATCGCTAACTCCTTCTTGACTCCGATGACCGAATGCAGCGGCCCCGTCATGCCGATATCTGTGATGTACGCGGTTCCTTTTGGAAGGATCTGCTCATCAGCAGTCTGCACATGGGTGTGTGTGCCGACGACAGCCACCACTTCCCCATCCAAGAAATGCCCCATGGCCATTTTTTCAGAAGTGGCCTCCGCATGCATATCGACGATGATGGCGGATGTTTCCCGCTTCAGCCGTGACACTTCTCGCTTCGCCGTCTGAAACGGGCAATCGATCGTCGGCATGTACACTCGACCCATGACCTGCAGAACCGCCAGCCGTTCGCCGCCTGCCGTCTCAATGACGACGCTCCCGTTCCCTGGAACGCCAGCTGGATAGTTCGCCGGGCGGAGCAAGCGAGGCTCACGAGAAAAATAATCGACAGATTCCTTCTTATCCCAGGCATGATTGCCTGTGGTGATCACCGAGACTCCCGTCTCAAAGAGCTCCTCTGCCAGTTCCGGCGTAATACCGAACCCTCCCGCGACATTTTCGCCATTCGCAATCACCGCATCAATCTGACGCTGCGCGACCAGGCGAGGCACTGCCCGAGCCACAACTCGACGGCCGGGCTCTCCCATAATGTCGCCGATACAGAGCACCTTCATTTGGCGTATTCCACGTATCGACTTTCTCTGATGACGGTCACCTTGATCTGTCCCGGATAGGTCAACTCCTGTTCGATCTTTTTTGCCAGTTCGCGAGAGAGCTGAAAAGATTCAGCATCGGTGATGTCTTCTTGCCTGACAATAACGCGAATTTCACGCCCGGCCTGGATGGCGTAGGCCTTCTGCACACCCTTGTGCCCAGTCGCCAGCGACTCGAGCTTTTCGAGCCGCTTTACGTAGGACTCCAGAGCCTCCCGTCGTGCACCGGGGCGTGCCGCCGACAACGCTTCGGCCGCCGCAACCAACACGCTCTCCGGACAAATTGGCTCAACCTGCTCGTGATGCGCGGCGATCGCATTGACGATTTTGGCCGATTCACCGTATTTCTTAGCAATCTCAGCCCCCAGCATGGCGTGCGGTCCTTCTTCTTCGTGGCTGACCGCCTTGCCGATATCATGGAGCAGGGCTCCGCGACGAGCCAATCTGACATCCAATCCCAGCTCCGATGCCATGATGCCACAAATGTAGGAGGCTTCTCGGGCATGGTAGAGGTTATTCTGTCCGTAGCTCGTTCGATACTTCAGGCGTCCCAACACTTTAATCAATTCCGGATGAAAGTCGGAAAGCCCCAGCTCAAAGATGATCTTCTCGGCCTCTTCATACATCAGCTTGTCGATGTCCACTTTCACCTTTTCGACGATCTCTTCAATGCGAGTGGGGTGAATGCGTCCATCATGCATCAGTCGTTCCAACGACACTTTTGCGATCTCTCGTCGTAATGGATCAAATCCGGAAATGATCACGGCCTCCGGGGTTTCATCAATGATGAGATCGATACCCGTCGCCGCCTCAAGCGCGCGGATATTTCGCCCTTCCCGACCGATGATTCGGCCTTTCATGGCATCGGTGGGGATCGGAACCACTGAAATCGTGGACTCCGAGACATAATCGCGGACAACGCGTTGAATCGAAGACGTAATGATCTCTCGGGCCTCCCGCTCCGCATTCTCACGGGCCTCTTCGATTGTCCGTTTTGCGATCCCAACGGCGTCCAGTCGAGCTTGCGATTCCATCTCCAGGATCAGCTGCTTCTTGGCCTCGTCTGCCGTCATCCCAGCCACACGCTCCAACGCCTCACGATGCTCACGCTCGGCTTTCGCGCAGGCAGACTCCTTGGCCGAAAGCCCCTCTTCTCGTTTCGTAAAATCACCCTCGCGTTTACGGGCCTCATTCTCTCGTTTTTCCAACGCGGCGACCTTTTGGTCGAACCCTTCTTCTCGCTGAATGAGACGCTTCTCCAGCGTCAACAGTTCGCCCAGCTTGGCCTTCTGTTCTTGTTCGACCTCGAATTTTGCCTTGAAGGCCAGATCCTTCGCCTCTAGTTTTGCTTCCTTGAGAACATTCTCCGCCTCGCGTTGTGCGTTCTGCACAACCTGTTTAGCCAACCCCTCCGCCTCAGCCTGTTTGGCGCCTGTCATCCGGCGACGCAGAAGCTCAAATACCCCAGCTCCGACTACGGCGCCGACAATACCGGAAAGCATGATGTACACGACAATTGAGGTTGAAATGGAAGTCACCCCCTTCTTGAAAACCATCAGGTGGCTATGCACAACCTGACGGAGCGCCCACTCACGGACCATGCATAGTGGGCATACGCGCGATGTAAGATGAAGACAGAGGAAGGGTTTAGGCGATCGCGAGTCGTTCGACGTGGAAACACAAGAGAGCGTGGGGGGACGTTTCCACAGTGAACATATTTCTTACCCTGGCTCTCCGTTGCTGCTGATCGCTCGTGATCAGTCGCTGGTGAGAGTCGGTTGTCGAAACAGATGTGGGTGGTAGATACTCGCCAGCTCTGGCCGGCATTTTCCTGATATCGTTGTGTCGGACAACAGGCCGTTTCGCAGCACACCTCACCGGTTGACCAACCAGGGTTCTTACCATGAGTATCCACCGAACCAGGTTTTCGTATCCCCTCAAGGTATCTTCTCTCTTCTTTTGGCTACACTCGTTTCCGGTACAAGAACGATTATGCGATATGATCCTTCCCTCTGGCTATCAACACACTCGCCTATCTGCACGATAACAAAGGGACTCTTTGAAAGCAAGGCGAATCCATCTAGCGAAAAAGCGATGTCGGCATCTGCTCCTCGATGGACTCCATCAAGGTAGCCATTCGTCGTTCGACATCGGCCTCTCCTTGTGCTCGTTTCTTCTCAGACTCAAACAGTTGATGGGCAAGATTGATGGCAGTGAGCACCGCCAACTTTGACGGGGTCGTCGTTTTCATTCCTTCGGCCAGATGTTTCATGCGATCGTCGACAAAATGCGCCAGCCGCCGAATATAGGCGCCATCGCCGTCTCCCGTGACTGCGTACCGTTGACCATAAATTTCGACATCAATGGTCTTAGTCAATGGCCACCTCCTTGGGATCCTCGATGCATTCGAGCAGTTCGATCTCGGTCATGACTTTTTCTATTCGCGCCCTGATATCGACCCGCTCCTTCTCCCATTGGCGATTCATATCATCCTGTGCTGCCAATCGCTGGCGGGCCGTCTTGACCTCTTCTTCCAATACCGCATTTTTACGTTTGAGCTCTTGAACCAGCTGCACTAGATCACGGATTCGGGTTTCGAGCGCATCAAGTCGATCCAACGCCATGGCAGCTCCTCTTTGTTGGGCCTCTAGGAGTAGTGGTGCACTATAAAAACTTCACAACATCTTGTCAAGAAACGGACTTTTGGATTCCAGCCAGGCGACGATATTCTCTGTAGCTTCGCAACACCCGTTTCACGTAATGCCTAGTCTCTTGATAGTGGATGAGCTCAACAAACTCGTCTTCACTCCGCCCACGATAGATGGCTGCCCAATTCTTGACCACGATTGGGCCCGCATTGTACGCAGCAATCGTCTGCACCAGATTGCCGGAAAACTGCGCGAGAAGTTGTTCCACGTACCGGACGCCGATGCGAATGTTCATCTCTTGATCAAATAGATCTTCCCGAGAGAGTGGGGCAAGCCGATGTTGTTGAGCCACGGCATTGGCGGTAGCAGGCATCACCTGCATAAGTCCAATCGCCCCAACCCGAGAAACGGCTTTCCAATCGTACTGACTTTCCTCCCGGATAATTGCCGCCACGAGAAATGGATCCACGCCGTTGACCGCCGACATTTTAATGGTGGGAATCAATCCGGTTGGATAGGCGACTTGCCAGAGGCCATCGGCGATCTCTCCACCGGTTCGCTCCAGTTTCTCCCGAAATCGAGATCGCACGAGACGCAAGGCGTGATGGTACGCACCGACTTCGTTCAACATGATCGATAGCGCCGCCAACGCCTCGGGGTCGCGACCATACTGATCCGTCAAGGCCGCAAGTTCTCTGACGGCATCCTGCTCAAGGCCAAGCGCTCGTAGCTCAATCGCACGCCGATAGGCTGACTGCTGCTCGATATGGGCCCGATTCTTTGCATGATTATCCTGCATCGAAGCTCCGGTCGACTCTGCAACCGGCTGAGCCACGCTGGTGGAAACGGTAGGATTCTCCTGCTGGGTCCGACGCTCGCTCGGCGCGTCGCCCAGGTCCCCTGCCAGTTGGCAGTAATAGGTATAGGGAAACTGTTGGCAAAGCCGCACAAACGCCTCGCTGGACTTCGCCGCTTCTACGTGACTGTAGGAACGGGCAATCCAGTAGAGTGCTTGCGGCTCTAGCTCGCCCTCCTTCTGATCGACGATCTGCTGCCACGCACGAATCGCCTCTCGATAGCGAGCCGTTCGGTAGAATGCCCACCCTTCCCGCCACCGCCCCTCTGCACGTTGGGATGCTGGCTCTCCCGATTTCGCCGCGCGTCGGTACTTCGTGATCGCTTCGTCGAACCGGGATTGATCCTCAAGCCAAATCCCACCAAATATATTGATTTGCCCTTTTTGTTCTGGACTTAGCCGTCGTTTGGAAAGCGTCCGACAGAGCTCTAAAAGTTTGTCTCCAAGCCCTTGCCTGAGATAGACCCTCGCCAGCCAAACAGTGGCCTCGTCAGCCCGAGGTCCTTGTCCTACCGCAAGCTCATGGAACGTGTCGCGTGCTTGGTCGTAGAGTTTGAGACGAACTTGCGCCACACCCAGTTTCAGTTTGGCGTCTCTCCGATGCGGAGAAGAGGGATCTCGCGTCAAGAACTTCTTCAACTCTTCAATCGCCTCGACGTGAAGCGATTGTCCGAGAAAAGCCTGGGCCCTAGCATAATGCTCATCCGGTGACGGGGCCCAGGGCTCACCCCCGATATTGCTCGCGAGCAGCGCCTCGGCTTCCTTCGCCTCCTTTGTATGCGGAAACTTGGACCAGAGCTGCTTGAGCGTTTCTCTGGCTTCGTTCAATTGACTTTCCCGAAGTTGGCAAGAAGCCAACCGGAACCGAGCTTGGGCAACTTGCCGCTCCCTATTGTTGAGGTTGACGGTCTTGATCAGCCAAGAAATGGCTTCGGGGCATCTAGAGGCCTGATACCAAGCTTCCCCCACACGAAGCGTTGCTAGACTGAGCAAGTTGGAATCAGGAATGGCCTGAAGCACGCCTTCAAACATGGCCGCCGCTTCCTTGGGATCACCCAAATGCAGCAAGGCCTCTCCGATCCAGAATCGGATATAGTCGTCGAGCGCGGGAAAGTCCCGTTGAGCAGCTCGAAGGTAGAAAATGGATTCCGCCGGATTCTGATCGAGCAAAGTCACACCGGACAGCAACCCCGCTCGTTTCGCCCACAATGAATCCGGAAAGTTTTCCACTACCTTTCGGAGACGCTCAAGCTTCAGCGCCGCAACCTGGTCTTTCGTCAGACTGTTACTCACTCGTTCTTTTGAGAAGGCCGCAGCGGAAAAACACTCTTCCGCTGAGGCACAACCATCGGCGGTTGACTGTTGAGGCGTTGCCACCTGACCCGTATGGACATCACGAGAGAACATGCCCCCAAACACGGAGTCCGTCCCGGACGCGAGCGCCAGCGTGCAACCGATGATGAGGCGATACTTGGTAAAAATTTTCACGAGCGCGTGCCGACCTTCATTCACCTGCATTATATACGGGGCCGTCTGCAATGAAAGAAGTTTCGGACCTCATGATCAGGATGGCTCCATATGCGGAGGAGCTTCCGCTATGATAGGCTCGCGTTTCTCGAACACAATACTCTGATTTTACCAATGTCACCTCCGACGACACAGGCACCCCTTCTGGCCTTTACCGAATCTCAGATGGTGAAGTTTGTCCGCGCCCAGCGCTGGCCGGACTATCGCGCGACACAAATCATGCGCTGGCTGTACCAGCGGCGAGTGCGGACCATCACCGCCATGACGGATCTTCCCTTGCACACTCGTTCCCTGTTAGCTCAGTCCACCAGCGTGGGTCGTTCGCACAATCCAGCCGTCATATCGTCTCAGGATGGAACGCGCAAATTGTTGTTCAACCTCGATGACGGAATGATGATTGAGTCCGTGCTGATCCCGGACGACGAACGACTGACGCTCTGCGTATCAACACAGGTCGGATGTCAGTTGGATTGCAGCTTTTGCCTGACAGGAAGAATGGGGCTCAAACGAAACCTCAAGCTCCATGAAATCATCGATCAAGTCCTGACCGCGCAGGATTTGCTGAATGCCGACGAACGCATGACCAACCTCGTGTTTATGGGGATGGGAGAACCTCTGGCCAATCTGGACATGCTGAAGGCCGCGGTGATCGGCCTAACCAATAAGCCGTGGGGTCTGGGATGGTCGCGTCGACGTATTACGGTTTCGACAGCAGGACTGGCATCCCGCCTACGCGAGGTCGCCGGCCTTGGCGTGAATCTCGCCGTCTCCCTCAATGCCACGACTGAAGAACAACGGCGCGAGTTGATGCCTGCCGCAAGCGAACTGGCAACCTTGAAAGCGCTCCTTGCCGCCTGTCGCCGGTATCCGCTCGCTTCTCATCAACGATTGACGTTCGAGTATGTCCTGCTGGCCGGCGTGAATGATCAGTCGAGTGATGCCCGGCGGCTGGTGCAGTTACTGAAAAGCATACGATGCAAGGCCAATTTGATTCCGTTCAACGAATTTCCAGGCAGTCGTTTTCGTCGCCCATCCGAACAGAGCGTCCTTCAGTTCCAATCCATCCTGCGCGACGCCGGTCTGGATGCGTTCGTGAGAAAGAGCCGCGGGCGGGACGTACTGGGTGCCTGCGGCCAACTGGGACACCTCACAGATGGCCCCCTTCTCCAACCTTGACACTCGTTGAAACTCGTTGCTAGCATGATAAATTATCCCACTATGATTAACTCAACTTCTCACGTGCCTTGGTATACCTGTCTTGTAGGCGCGCTTGTCCTTTCAAGCCTTTCCACGTTCTCCTTTGGTGCGGAACCAAGCGAATACATCCTCTCCAACGGCATGAAGGTGCTCCTCGTTGAGGTCCCCAAAGCACCGGTGGCTACGGTGCAGGTGTGGTACAAAGTCGGGTCTCGAAACGAAGTGATGGGTCGCGCCGGACTCTCGCATATGCTTGAACACATGATGTTTAAAGGCACGACGAAATATCCCAAAGGTTCATTTTCCCGGATCGTTCGGAAGAATGGCGGGGTCGATAACGCCTTTACTGGGCAGGACTTCACGGCTTATTTTGAAAATGTAGCAGCCGATCGTGTCCCGCTGGCGTTGGAACTGGAAGCCGACCGTATGCAGGGGTTGACTCTGGATAACGCCGAATTCCAGACCGAACGGGAGGTCGTGAAAGAAGAACGCCGGTTACGATCCGAGGACGATCCTCAAGGTGCGTTGGTTGAGGCGTTGTTTGCACAAGCCTACATGAGTCATCCCTACCATTGGCCGGTTATCGGTTGGTTCGCCGATCTGGATGCGATGACTCTCGAGGACTTGCAGCGACACTACGACACATTTTACTCGCCCAATAATGCGACGCTGGTCGTCGTGGGCGATATCAAAGCCGACGCGTTACTCCCCACGATCAAACGTCTGTTTGAGCCGATACCCAGAGGACCATCACCCAAGCAGTCTCTGCCGGCGGAACCAGAACAACGAGGCGAGCGTCGATTTCTGCTGAAGCGCGAAGCACATGTGCCGTTTGTCATGATGGGGTTTCGCGTGCCCAACTATTCGAGTGACGATTCGTACGCGCTTGACGTCCTCGAGTCGATCCTTTCTCGGGGGAAAAGCTCCAGGCTGTACCAGAGCCTGGTGTATGAGCAGAAGAATTCATTGTCCGTCGGGGCCGAGTACAGCTTGATCCAGACGGATCCCGGCCTCTTCTATTTCTACTCCTTGGTGAATCCCAATGCCAAGGTCGAAACCGTGGAGGCTGCCTTGCAGCGTGAGATTGCACGGCTTCAAAACGAGTCGCCCTCCGATCAGGAACTCCAGCGGGCCAAGAACCAGATTGAGGCCTCGCGAACCTTCGAACAAGATTCAAACTTTCGCCGTGCCATGTTGCTGGGGCAGGCAGAAATGGTGGGCGCCGGATGGCGGCGGGTCGATCAATTCGTCGAGCGCATTCGGGCCGTCACCGCAAGAGACATTCAGCGCGTCGCCAGACAATATCTGACCGAGGACAATCGTACCCTTGGCATTCTGGTTCCTTTACCGCCCAAACCTTCCGAAGACTCAAGTCCCACGACGATACGAGAAGGAAAATCTTAGGTGACCATGAGGTATGAGCTATACAGCGCGAGGCACCGCTGTTTCAATTCGCCATCTGTTCAACATCGACTTGGAATTGGCTTGTGTAGGTGGCTCCTGTGCGCAGGTTTGCTGTTGGCGATGACGACGACGGGACTGGCAGCAGAAATTTCCCCGGCGAGATTTGCGACTCCCAATGGCATAACTGTCCTAGTATTGGAACAACACTTCCTTCCCATCGTTGAAATCCATGCTCTCGTTAAGGCCGGTGCTGTACAAGACCCCCCGGAAAAGGCAGGCCTGGCAAACTTAGTCGCCAGTCTTTTGGACGAAGGCACAACGACGAGAACATCTAGGCAGTTGGCTGAACAGATCGACTTTGTCGGCGGTTCGTTGGGAGCCCATGCAGGCGAAGATTTCAGCACCGCCACCGTGCGTGTCCTTCAGAAAGATATCGATCTCGGGTTTACTCTTCTTTCTGATATTCTGCAGCATCCACTTTTCCCCAAGCAGGAATTTGAACGGGTCCGTTCACAGATCCTCGGAGAAATCTCCAGCGACAACGACGATCCCGGCCACGTCGCCATGAAGGCGTTCAACCAGCTGGTCTTTCAGAATCATCCCTACCGTTGGCCGGTGAATGGAACCGAGGAGTCGCTCAAAAAGATTACCTTAGCGGATGTGCAAAACTTCTACGCCAAGGAGTATCTCCCCAATCAAGTCATTCTTACGATCGTCGGCGACGTAACAGTGGAACAGGCAACGGCATTGGTTCAGGAGCATTTTGGGTCCTGGAAGAAAGGTTCTGCACAACCTAGGCCCGCCAAGAAACCGACTGCTATCGATAAAAAGGTGGTCCATCTCATCGAGAAGGATCTCACGCAATCAACCATTATGATCGGCCATCCTGGAATTAGTCGAACGAACCCTGATTTTTACGCCGTAACCGTCATGAACCATATCTTGGGTGCCGGGGGATTTTCATCGCGTCTGATGGATTCGATTCGGGACAAGCAGGGGCTCGCCTACGGCATCACGAGCCATTATGACGCTCGGGCGATGCCCGGCTCCTTTTGGATCAATCTCCAGACCCGAACCGAAACGACCAACCAGGCCATCAGCAGCGTGCTGTCTGAGATGAAAGCCATTCGTGAGGCTCCAGTCACCGACCAGGAATTGGCCGAAACGAAATCTTTCCTGATGGGCAGCTTCCCGCTACGACTGGATTCCACGGCCAAAATGGCCCAGGTCTTAGCCCAAGTGGAATACTATGGGTTGGGATTCGACTACTTCAGTCAGTATACAAAGTGGATCGAACGGGTGACGAAAGAAGATGTGCTGCGCGTCGCAAAACAGTATCTTGATCCTCAGCATTACGCGCTGGTTATAGTCGGCAATATTGCGAAGGCGAAAGTTCGCCATTAGGCAGGGGCCAATGGGGCAGTGCATTATGCCAGTATCCATTCTTCAGCAGAAGCTCAATCGACTCCAAAGTCTTTTGAGTAAAATGGGCTCGGTGGTCGTAGCTTATTCAGGGGGAATCGACAGCACCTTTGTTCTCAAAGTTGCTCACGATCAACTTCAGGAGAAGGCGGTTGGAATCACGGCCATCTCACCGACATTCCCATCGATTGAGCTGGAAACCGCTGAGCGAGTAGCCAGAGAAATCGGCGCCCGCCATGAGATCGCGAAGACGGATCAGCTCGCCATTGATGACTTTGTGAAGAATGACGCGAATCGTTGCTTCCACTGTAAGACTGATTTGTACCAGCTTCTCGGAGGCCTGCGGGAATCACACGCGGCGGCCTATGTCGTTGACGGAACCAACCTCGATGATCTTGGTGACGACCGCCCCGGAATCAAAGCCGCGCGCGAGTGGGGAGTACGTAGCCCTCTCGTCGAGGCTGAGCTTTCAAAGGCTGATATCCGCATCCTTGCCAAGGAGTTAGGGCTTTCGAACTGGGACAAACCCGCCGCGGCCTGTCTTTCATCACGAATCCCACGTGGAAATATGATCACGGTGGAAAAGTTGCATTCCGTTGAAGCTGCGGAAGCAGTGCTGCATCGAGAAGGATTTCGTCATTTCAGGGTCAGAAACCACGGTGATGTTGCGAGAATTGAAGTCGCCAAAGAAGAATTACCGGGGCTCATCGAATCAGATCGATGTGCTAGAATCAGCGCGGAACTCAAGGAACTGGGGTTTAAATTCGTGACCGTGGACTTAGAAGGGTATCGACCGGGTGGAGTCAGCTTAGGCTGACTCCACCCTTAAACCATGACACGCTATCGTTGGTAGGATTTGGAAAGCGCTTCCAGCGCTTCATCTGCGAACTTTCGCTGATCGGCTTCCGTCAAGCTCCGCTGCACGACCTTCTCCGCCACCATCAGCGCCAACTCCGTCGTCTGAGTCCGGATGTCCTGCACGGCCTTACGGCGTTCTTGTTCGATCTCACGCGTCGCATCGCCTTTGATTCGTTCAGCTTCTGCGGTCAATCGCTGTTCGTTTTCATCAAGAAGCCGTTGCGCGCGTTCTTTTGCAGCCGCAAGAATGGCTTCCGCTTCTTTGCCCGCCGCGCTGAGCTTGGCTTCATACTCCTTCAGCCGGCGTTCAGCCTCTGATCGATGATGCTCGGCCTGCTCCAGGCTGTCCTTGATTTTCTTTTCTCGTTCTTCGAGGACGCTCAAGATACCGGGGAACGCATACTTATAGAGGATAAACAGCAGAATCCCAAAGGACACGATCTCCCAGAAGATGAGAGAAGAAAAAAAGTGCGATTCAAACTGCGGCATGTGAACTCCCTACGATAGAAGAGTACCGACGTAACACAGACGCTTGTTCCCCCTGTTGCTCGCCTTACCCCTTCCGAAAGCCCATGATGATGAAGGCAATGACCAGACCATAGAGCGCGATGGCTTCCACCAGCGCGAATCCGATCCACATGTACTTCGTGACGCGAGCCTCAGCTTCAGGCTGACGTGCCACCACTTCAATCATCTTTCCGAAGATGAACCCGATGCCAACACCGGCTCCGGCAAACCCTGCCGCAGCACATCCCATGCCGATCAACCCTGCTGCTGCTGAATCCATTATGAAATACTCCTCTCTTGTCTAAACTCGCATGCGCTAATGCGCGTGCTCTTCATGACCGTGCAAATGAAATGCATCCCCTAAGTAGACGCACGTCAAAATGCTGAAAATGTAGGCTTGAATGAATGCGATACCGAATTCCAATCCATAGATCGCCACCGTGAATGCAAAAGGCAACCATCCGATCAATAGCCCACCGCCGATCGTCAAGCTGAACAGAACGGCGAGCATCACATGGCCGGCCGTCATATTGGCAAATAACCGAACAGCCAGTGAAACAGGCCGTGCCACTTGGCTGATGATCTCGATTGGAATCATCAAGGGCACGAGCCACCCTGGCGTACCGGGTGGGACAAGAATGCCCAGGAACTTCGCCCCATGTAACATAAACCCTAGAACCAAACTGATCCCGTAAACGACAAAGGAAAACACAGCCGTCACGATGATTTGGCTCGTTACCGTATAACTTCCCGGGATCAGTCCGATGAGATTACTGAACAGAATAAACAAGAACAGAGTAGCGATGAGAGGGAAGAAGCGCATCCCTTCCTTCCCCATGGTATCCAGGATCATGCTCCGGATGAAGTCCACCATCATTTCCGCCAGGCTCTGCATTTTCCCAGGCACCAGCTTGCGCGCAGCTCCAGCCATCACCATGAGCACCGCTGCCACAACGATGACAATCCACATGAAGACGACGGCCTTATTGATGGAAATGTCGATTCCAGCAAGGGAAATCGGAACCCAATTTTCTAGCTCAAATTGATGAAGCGGGCTCTCTTCCACGATACTCCTGTGTTTTTTCTATCAGCAGTCGTTATGTTTTCGGCCACCGTTGGGCCGACCGATACGCATTCCTCATACCTGTGACGAGGCCTAATACTAAGCCTCCGATCATTCCCCACGGGGTAGAATCGAACAGATATGCATCACAGGCCCACCCCAATCCTCCCCCGACAATCAGCGCAGCCAGCAGATCGGTTGCCATCCGAACCGCTTGACCGAGCCCCGCGTATAAGGGATCTTGTGAAGGGGCCATTTGAGACCCATGGGAGGCGAGAGCACGTACACACAACTCTGCCGTTGATGGGCTCGCAATTTAAACAAAACTCTGCTTGCAATGTCAAGCCGTTAGAGGCCTACCTCTGAGGAAATCTCTGCGGTATAGTAGATTCGCACTTTTCACGAAGGACGTGACCGTCCATGCGGCTAACCGCCTCGTCGTCGTTACCATTCTTGCATGGGCCTCCTTCGCCCCTCATTGTGACGCGTCCCTGTCCTTCGGCGAGTCCCTTCGAGCTGTATTCGAGAATCGCCTCAGCTCGACACCCATCCTTTCTCTTTGAAAGCGGCAATGGTGGCGGGGCCATGGGACGATATTCCTACTTCGGCACCGACCCCTACCAGACCTTGACCGGCACAGTCGATCAGTTCGTTCAACACTCGCCTCTAGGCCGCACCGAATCGGGGTTAGGTCCTTATCAACGCTTGATGCATCTTGTGAGCGGTCAGCGGATCGAGCGTCTTCCCGGAAGTCCACCGTTTTTTGGCGGGGCTATCGGGTATTTCAGCTATGATCTCGCCCGACAATTCGAACAGCTCCCATCCCTAGCCCAGAATAGTCTGGCTTGCCCGGATCTGGGGTTCGCATTTTTTGATGTCGTGGGAGCCGTCGATCATGAACTGGGCACTTTAGTCCTGATGTTCTGCCCTCCACTCGAACGATTCTTGGGTGAGCCTCGCGACAAACTGTTTCGCGAGGGTACGGGTCGCCTTGCCGCCTTCGAGGCTCAGTTGAGCAGGTCTGTCGTGGGTGAATCTCGATCTGAATGGCTGGAACGCCTCACCTTCACACCGGAACAATCCCGATCGACATATATCCAGAGCGTTCGGCGTTGCCAGGAGTACATCGCGTCCGGCGACATCTACCAAGCCAACCTTTCACACCGTTTCAAAGTGAGCTGCGAGGCGCTGACTCAGGGAGAACTTCAAGCCGACTTATCCGTCTACCGCCGCCTGCGGACGCTGAACCCTTCCCCTTTCTCAGGGATACTCCGGTTCGATGCTGTTCGCCTCATCAGTTCATCGCCTGAACGGCTTGTTCGCCTTGACGGTCGTCGCGCCGACACCAGACCGATCGCCGGAACCAGGCCACGCGGAGAAACGGTTACAGCCGATCACCAACTTGTCACAGAGCTGCACGGAAATGAAAAAGAGCGCGCCGAACACATTATGTTGGTAGACCTAGAGCGGAATGACCTCGGCCGTGTGTGTCGATATGGCAGCGTTCGCGTGGAGGAACTCATGACGTTGGAACAATATTCCCACGTCAACCACTTGGTCTCACAGGTGTCAGGTACCTTACGGAACCACGTCACCGGTTTCGACCTGCTAAAGGCCATATTCCCAGGGGGAACGATTACCGGCGTCCCAAAGATTCGCTGCATGGAAATCATCGAGGAACTAGAACCAGTCCGACGCGGTCCGTACACCGGATCAATGGGCTACCTCAGCTGGAGTGGAGACCTCGATTTCAATATTGTGATCCGCACGCTCATGATGATAAACGGCATGGCCTCTCTTCAGGTCGGAGCAGGGATCGTGGCCGACTCCGATCCGGCCCGTGAATACGAAGAAACCATCCATAAAGCTCAGGCCTTTTTCAGCGCGTTCTCATAACGACATGTGGATCTATCTGAATGATAAGTTTGTGCAAGAACACGATGCCGTAATCTCAGTGTTCGATCATGGATTTCTGTACGGAGATGGAGTCTATGAAACGATTCGCTCCTACGGCCCTCGCCTCTTCATGCGGAATCAGCATCTGTCACGGCTGTTTCGTTCCGCGGAAGCCATTGGGTTGACGATCCCCATTCCCCTGAAGGAATGGGCCGACATTCTCCATGAAGCCATGGCACGCAACAAGGTTGGGACCGATCAACAAGATGCCTATTTGCGCATCACGGTTTCGCGAGGAGCTGGAAACATTGGTTTGAATCCGGCGCTGTGTCCCTCGCCGACCGTTGTCGTGATGACCAAACCGCTTGTGCCTCCAGCATCTGATCTTTATGAGAAGGGTGTCAACATCATCGTCGCGTCGACCAAGCGGAACCTGCCGAGTGCATTGCCGCCGCAGATGAAGACGCTGAACTTTTTGAACAATATCCTGGCAAAACGCGAGGCCCTTGCCGCAGGTGTATTTGAGAGTATCCTGCTCAATTGGGAGCAACACCTGACCGAATGCACGATCAGCAACTTGTTCTTTGTGGCTGGCGGCAGATTACGAACTCCCGCCCTGGAGTGTGGCTTGCTCGATGGCATCACCAGAGGGATCGTGATTCGGCTTGCGGGAGAACTCCACATCCGCGTCGAAGAGGGACACTTTACCGTCGACCAGTTGTATCAGGCAGACGAATGTTTTCTCACGAACACCAGCATGGAAATCATGCCCGTCTCCATGGTCGACACCAGAAGGATTCCGAGTGGAAACCCAGGCTCAGTGACTTCGAAGCTAAGATCTCGATTTCTTGAGGCGCGTGAGCGCTTTTTAGAACCTTTCGGCTCGCCATGACCCGTCAATCTTCCTGTTTTTCTTCACGTCCAGCAGTTCCAACGGCATAAGATCTGCATTCCCTTGACAGTCTGTTACAGACTGCTATCGTTTGACCATGCTGAAGGACAGATCTGCACTCGCTTCTTTTCGCAGATGGGCCGCTCTGGTAGCCCCCATTATACTCGGCAGTAGCCTGATGACTGCGGCTCCAGGTCTTCACGCAGAAATCTATCAATACATTGATGCAAAGGGAACGATCTCCTTAACGAATGTTCCCTCTGATGTTCGGTACCGCCGGGTTGACCTCCACCCGAATCGTCTGCATCCGATTATCTCAGAAGAAGAGTTGGAACCGATGATCAGCCGATTTTCCAGAGAGCATCAACTTCACCCCGCCCTAATCCGTGCCGTCATTAAGGCCGAGTCTGACTTTGACCCGCGCGCGGTCTCTCGGGCTGGAGCGGTTGGATTGATGCAATTGATGCCACAGACGGCAGTCCGGCTGGATGTCCGAGACCTCTACAACCCCGAAGATAATATCGGAGGGGGCACCAAGTATTTGCGACAACTCCTCGATCGTTTTCGAGGGAATCTGCCCCTTGCTCTCGCCGCCTACAATGCCGGAGAGCACGTGGTCGATCGCTATCGAACCCTTCCACCGATCAAGGAAACTCGCCAATATGTTCGCAAGGTCTTACGATACTATCGAACCTTTCTTGCGAACGACCTCGCCTCGACCGGTCACGTCATCCCGTCTTTGAAGGACGCACCACGGCAACCTTCCTCGGCTTCCTTGATCTCACCTGATCGGTAACGCGTTCGCCCAGACGCAGTCGGCTGTGCAGTTTCCACCCCGGACGTGGAGATTTGGGAGAGTCAGACCGATAGTGGGCACCGACACTGTGCTCCCGCCAGAGCGCAGCTTCCGCCACACAGTGGGCCACTTGAACCATATTCTTGACTTCCAGATCGGTCCGCGTCGAGAACGATTGAGAGACCATCTGTTCCCATCGGGCAAGTTGAGCGGTCGCCCGAATCAAGGACTCGCGAGAACGGACAAGCCCCACTTGGCCCCACATCATTCGACGCAACGAGCTTCGTAACTTTTCAGCGTCTTCTAATCGACCAGCTCCACTGGCCTTCAGCCGCTCACGGTGAAGAGTCACGTCCGGCGTCGAACAGCGTGCTGCCCAGGCTATCGCAGCCGCACCGGCCCGCATCCCAAACACCAACCCCTCCAACAGAGAGTTGCTGGCCAAGCGATTGGCGCCATGGACACCGCTGCACGCAACCTCTCCAGCCGCAAAAAGACCCGGCAGAGTCGTGGCCCCATTGATGTCGGTTGCCACTCCACCCATCATGTAGTGCGCACTTGGAGAGACTGGAATCCATTCCTCAGTGATATCGATATCGTGCCGTAAGCAGGTCGCATAGATAGTGGGAAACCGTCGCTTCACGAAATTCGACCCTAGGTGCGTCACATCAAGATAGACGTGTCGTGCCCGCGTCGCAGCCATCTCCGTCCAAATGGCGCGCGCCACGATATCTCTCGGGGCCAGGACACCGAGGGGATTATAGCGTTGCATGAACGCTTCGCCCTTATTGTTGCGTAGTTGCCCTCCCTCGCCTCGCATCGCCTCAGACAATAAGAACGGGGGGCTCGACGGCAGATACAATGCCGTTGGATGAAACTGGACAAATTCCATATCCTGGAGCTCTGCTCCCGCGCGAAACGCCATGGCCATTCCGTCGCCGGTCGCATTGGGCGGATTCGTGGTGCGAGCAAAAATCTGACCAGCTCCACCAGTTGAAAGGAGAACGGCCTTCGCGGGAATAATGAACTGTTCACCTGAATATTCATCCAGCACCACCGCTCCGCAGCAGCGACCTGCTTCCACTACAAGATCGACGGTAAAATGATAATCCAAGCGGACAATCTGTTTCTGTCGAACGACCTGCGTCAGTAAGACACGCACCATTTCGTTTCCCGTGGCATCACCTCGAGCGCGGAGTATTCGGCTCCGACTGTGTGCGGCTTCCCGCGCAAAGGCAAACTTGCCTCCGGTCTTGTCGAACTTAGCTCCCCACCGGATGAGTTCTTGAATCCGATTCGGCCCTTCTTCAACCAACACGCGCACCGCGTCACGACGACACAGTCCGTGTCCGGCTTTTACCGTATCCGTCAGATGGATCGCAACATCGTCTTCTTCGCTCATCGCCACGGCAACCCCACCTTGTGCAAAAATGGAGTTGCTCTGTAGGGGGTGGCCTTTCGTGAGGACGATCACTCGACCGATACGACAAAGTTCCAATGCGGCGCGGAGCCCTGCGACTCCACTCCCGATCACAAGAAAATCTGCATCCGGAACAGTTCGGGACATCGCTATTGTAGCGGCGTTTGCGGTGGAGGAGTCTCGGATAGCAGCTGCTTCGTCTTCATTCCAAACGGCAAGTCACCCTCGACTCCTCGCAGAAGGATCGAAGGTGCCCCTGCCCATTGCAACCGCGCGTGGCCACGCTGCCGCATCCCAGCATCACTGGCATCCTTCTTCCAGTTCCCTTGCCAATTGACAAACACGTCGATGTCATCCTTTTCGATCACGACTCGCTCGATCTTGAACTCAAGAGTGATGGCATGAAACGTTTCAAAATCCATCTCAGCCTGTCGTTGAAGTTCCTCCATCTGATCCTGCGGTAACAGCAGAGCATGGAAAGCGGATCGATCTTTTCGTTGATACGCGCTCCGTAAGGATTCCAACGCTTCGTCAAGGCGAAGAAGACGATCGTGCTCCTCAGGATACTGGATCGTCTTGGAAGGACACCCGGGCATCACAAGGGTACACAACAGGAGCCACCCTATGCAGGACACCGGCGAAAGGCAGTATTTGTAAATATCCATGGGGTGTCAGTATACCATACGGAAAAAAGCGCTGTGATCTTGCATTTTCGACGGAAAGCTTTTAGACTCTGCCCCCTTAGGAGATACCAAGCATGTCAAGCGTTCTGAAGAAGCGCCGAAAGAAAATGCGCAAGCATAAATACAAGAAGCTGCGCCAGCGACAGAAGTTTCTTCGCCGAAAAAGCTAAACTCAGCCTGCGTGGCGGGAGGAGGGAATCGTGGCCGAGGGCAAGAAAGTCCGCATCCGCGTACGGACGGTCAATTGCACCTATGTCGGAGACTTCCTGGTCCCTCCGATGCGAAATCGTGTCTCCGACGCCATCAACGAAGAAGCACGCCTCTTTATCAGTCTGACCGACGTCCTCATCGACGACAAAGATCGGTCTGATTTCGTCGCAATCAATAAGAATCTGATCGAGTCGATTGCTCAACTCTAACCCCTTCTTCCCGCCTCCCGTCAATCTAGT
>CAZJOQ010000033.1:0-23889 GCA_964547625.1 uncultured Nitrospira sp. | reverse complement strand
TGGGAGGCCCGATGGCTTTTTTGTGTCACCAGTCGTGAATTATCTGGGCTAGGAGAGTAGAGCGAGTAAATCAAAGTAGCTAAACAGCAAAGAGCCCGCGCCACAAGCAACGGGTATTCGAAGTTATTAACTTTTTATGAAGAGGAGAAAACAATGCAACTTCCGATTCAATCAACAGGTGTGAACCGCGTTACTTGGGCAGGGATGGGCGCTACTCGGCCGGGCCTACTGCCCCAGCAGTTCGGCTTTCGATCCGTTCGACTCCCGGTGTCCCAACCGTTCGGAGTTCAATTTGCCCCTCCTCCCCCGGTGGGTTGGATATGCCCGCCTGGGTCAGATACTTGTACTTGCACTCCAGGTCTATCAGAGAACGGAGTGGGCGACTGTGCGTCTCTGATTGCATCTGGAGCTTGTGAAGCTCACAAATGTATACCAGATGATGGTTTGCCAGAATGATAGTTGAGCAGCTGGTAGTGGCAGGCCAAAGGTGTACTTTTAAATACATAGGAGGATTAAAATGCAACTTCCGATTCAATCAACAGGTGTGAACCGCGTTACTTGGGTAGGGATGGGCGTTACTCGGCCGGGCCTGCTGCCCCAGCAGTTGGCCTTTAAACGTCTTCCTGTTGGTCCATTGCTACCCTACAAGTGTGTTGGAAAGACATGTTACTGCCATGGTAATGCAGATTGCGATAAACTGGTTCTATCGGGGAAGTGCGTTGATCACATATGTAAGTAATACGCCGAAGTAGGTATTGTCCCGTTTGGCGCTTCTGAAAATGCAAGAATTCTTGCATTAATGGAGCGATGTATGTAGGCGTGCCGTCATGTATCCGGCCTGTTTATACGGTCCCGTGAGGTGACCCGGCCCCAGTGTTTAGGCCATCTGTTCAATTGGGTCACGTCAATAGGCCGATCGATATGACGGTGCGCGTTTCTGGGGCCGGTGGTCGATAGCCCAGCAGAAAATCAAAGGGGTCGGGAGTCTTTAGTTGGTGGTCAGAATAAAGGGAAGCGGTCCTGAGCGTGCTGTGCTATTCTGGGAAATTTGGTGATTAGGGTGAATAACTGGCTTCCCTCGAACCAGGTAGCGCGCGGAGCCTTACACGGTAGGCCATGCGTTGACATGGCTGGACGGCTATCTCTAATTGAATGCGCTGATAGGGAACTGACAGGCTCACGGCATCTCGTAACCAAGGTCCTGCCTTTGCCTCAACGAGTCCAAGATCGTGTAGGACAGTGACATCGGCACGCATGTTCTTAAAATCCCTGCGCACGAGTTTGGCGAGTTCTGCCAACGACCGTGGCCGGCGCGTCCGAATCACATGAAGAAGGGATAGTCGAGGCTCCGTGAGGACCTTCCGCATGGCCTTAACGCTGATGAAATACACGCCGGTTCGTTTGGTAATCTTTCGGCCTGCCTCGATTCGGCTGAGTGTGTCCATAATGTTCGAGTGGAGGTGTGACATGGAATCAGGCCCATTCAGTAATAGACTACCTAATCAGACTAAGAGCTTATTTGAGCTCAAGGATTTGTGTTGGGGCGGCAGCGAGGGTCAGTAAACGTTGATCATTGTTGAGTAACGTGGCGTTGAGCGTCAATGCGGTTGCAACGATAAGGGCATCCGGTAACTTGAGGCGATATCGTTTTCGCAGGTCAACGGCCTGAGATTTCACGGTGCTGGTCAACTCTACGATGGTGATGTTTTGCAGGAAGGTTTTGATATGCGCTGCTTCGGGGAGGGTAAGGTCAGGATATGCCAACAGTTCAAGCTCTGAAATGACGGAGAGGCAGTAGGTGCCATCCGGGAGAGGTTGGGCTAAGCGTCCGCCGAGGAGATAGAGGACCGCATTGGTATCAAGGACGAAGCGGGCCGGAGTTACGTCCATTCGTCTCGCAACTGCCGTTGATACGCAACGGGATCTTTGCTCAAGTGTATGGCGCCAGCGTACGCGCGCAGTCTGCTGCCCTCAGTTCCGTGAGGCTGGTTCTGCAGCGCACGTTCGATCTCAAGCCATTCGTGATACGGGATGACGACACTCACGGGTCGGCCATGGTCATCAGTCATCACCTGTTTATGAATCGAAGACATCGGCAACTCCTCAGGTATACGACTTCTGTGTGAGTGTAAGTGAGGAAAGTCGTATCAGGCAAGGAAAAACTGATGGCAGAACTCTGGGGAGGACAAAGTGACAGACTACGTAAATTCCGCTGGGCGTCCACCGGAGCGAGGGGTGGACTGGACCACGAGAGAAATTCGGGGGCAGATACTTGTTCCGAGCATTCCTGACTTCCTGCGGATGCACGGTGGCGACTGGGAGTAGCAAAGGGGGTTGGAAATTTGTGCTTGATCGTCAAGAGGAAATCGAAGAGGACGATGGGCGCGCAGAGAAGGCTGTCCTCCGGGGGCATCAGCGGTAAGAGCGTTTCTCAATGCGAAAGATTGGGACCCCATCTCGATTGCTGGACCAGCCTCGCTTGAAAGTCTAAAGCGAGGCTCCCATCGCCGAGGACGTAGCTCTTACTCCGACTCAACGCTTCATCATTGTCCCATCATGCCTCAATTTCACAATAGATACCGTCCAAGATCTTAGACAGCGTAACTGTATAATTTTAAGAGGTTGATCTCGATGGTACTCAGCTCGAACCGCATTCTGTAGACAGATTCCCCAGATCCCATCTAAGGCGGTTTCACGGCTACGATTCCTCCAAGCCATTGTCAAACTGTGTAAATCTCTGTTGATCAGTGTCCTGTCACGACAAGGCATAGTGATTGCTGACAAGAATTGTTGCTGGTGAAGGTCTGGGTGATTTTGGACCGGCCTCCGAATGACCCATTCCTTCGCAAGAAGGAACCCTTCACCAGCTCTTTACCCTCCAAAGAGAGGGGGCCGGATGCGAGTCGGAGGCCGGTGCTCACTACCGAATAGGCGCATTAGGGGATGGTCGATTGATGATCGACCGATAGCAATCAACTCACGGGCTGAAGCAATAGGCATATCCAAGGAGAGGAGGCCGAGATATGAGATCGATCTTTCAACTACAGCGCTGGCAGCGACGGTTGCCGATGCTGCACGCTGTCCTGATCGCAGGAAGTGTTGTGGCAGCACCGGTGTTTGCTGCAGAACCCAATCATTCGTCCCAGGGAGGTCACGCCACACCGGTGGCGATGCCAGGCTGGACCCAACAGCTCAAGGGTCAGACCGTGGTGGAGAACGCCATCGAGGGCCGCGCCGACAACGCGCAAAAGATGGAGATGCAGCACCATCGGTTGATGGAAAAGTTGGAACAACAGGCCCAAAAGGACGCCAAGGCTCAGCAGACGTCGGGTGCCTTCAACAATATGTCGATGATGCACCAGTACATGGGGCAGGACGGCAGTAGTTTCCTTCTCATGACGGATTCGAACAAAGGTGAGCCGGTCTTGAGCTCGGGAGGGAAATGTCCTGCGGGAGTGCCGACCAAACAATTTGATGTGTCGATGATCAACATCGAAATCACATTGAACCGCTGGCTCGATTTTTATCCGGGCTATATGTACGTGTTGACTGAGGATCTGGGGAAAGCTCGAGCCGAAGAGGCCACGAACAGGGAAGCTCGTGAAAAGGACGGCTTTGAACCGGGGGCCGTCAGCACCGGCCTACAGGGCGACGCAATTCAACCTTTGGTCCTCAGGGCGAATCAGGGCGAATGTGTCAAGATGACCCTGCGCAATCAAATGGAAGGGGAAGATGGCAGCCTATTCATCCAAGCGTCGAGCATGGTTGTGAGCGCTACCGGTAAACCAGCCACGACGACCAATCCTGATTCCATTGTGGCGCCCGGTAAGGCTCAAGAATTCGAATGGTACATCCATCCGAAGATGCAGGAGGGCGTCCGGCAATTCCACTCGTATAGCCACGATCGCGAACTCACGGTCCTGGGTCTCTTCGGGGCCTTTATCGTGGAGCCTCAAGGTGCTAGGTATCTCGATGCGCTCGGAAGCGGAGGGCCGGCTCCGGAGGTCAGGAGCGGCTGGCAGGTGAATATCGATAATGCGTCGGGCCCTGATTTTCGCGAGTTCGTGTTGTTCTACCACGAGGTCGGAGATGAAGCCTTTCGACCCCTGAACAAGAAGGGGGACTTCTTGCCTCAGCGCGATCCGCTGACGGATGCCTATCGTCCCGGCGGACGGGCGATTAATTACCGTAGTGAGCCGTTTGGCATCGATCAGATGCATTTGCAGCACGAGTATTTCGGATTCGAGGACGAATCGTTGGCCTATAGCTCCTACACATTCGGCGATACGCCGACGACGATTGCCCGTGGCTATCTGGGTGATCCGGTCAAGTGGCGGCTCGTCCATGGTGGGTCGGAAGTGTTCCATTCACACCATCCGCATAGCGGATCGATTCGCTGGCAGCGCAGTCCTGGCACCGAACCAAACAATATGTGGGCGATGGGTCAGGATGGCCCGGTGAAATATCCGGTCGTCCGAACGAAGTCCGACCGTGTGGACGTCGAAGTGATCGGTCCGTCTGAAGCGTTGGACCTCGAACCTGAATGTGGCGGTGGTGGCTGTCAGCATCTGGCTGGCGAATTCCTCTATCACTGTCACGTTGCGCACCACTATGTTGCAGGGATGTGGGGCTACGGCCGGTTCTACAATACGCTCCAAGTGGGGGCAGCCCATACGGACAGCATGCCGGATCTCCGGGAGCTGCCGGATCGCGCTGGCCGGATGAAGCTGGGTGTTTCGTCCGACAAGCTGATCGGGACGACTGTGGATTGGTTCGGCAAGACATTCAATATTGTGGACAAGAGTCAAAAGACCAATTGGAAATCGAATCCGGCGATCGTAAATATCAAGGACTGGGTTGAGATGTTCGTGCCTGCGCAGGGGAAGCCCGGCCATACGGACGACGAGAAGGGCCAAATTCTCGCTTACGATGCGACCGTGTGGGACTGGAAGTGGGACGGCAACATCGCGCGGGGTGAACGCGAAAGTACGGCCCAAAACCCCAAATATGCCTGGGCGGCGAAGTGGGACGATAGCACAAGACCGGCGATTCTATTCGACCCGACGACGGGGAAAATGGCGTGGCCGCTGTTCAAACCACACTTCGGGAAACGTGTTCCGTTCTCGGCCAATCACAACGGGGCACCGTGGCTGGAGCCGATTCACCAGGACGCCAAGGGTGAGAGAACCTCAGAGCCGGCCATGCCCGGTGAGCAGGGACGGTGGAGTCTGTGCCCGGAGAATGCGAACCGCAAACATTACAACATTCACTTCATTCGCTTACCGATTACGCTGGCGAAGAAGCAAGGCAATGAACCGCCTATCGTTGACAAGGACGGGTTGATTTATGTGTTGCACGAGGAAGAACGGTTGACGAGAGGGGATGATGACCTCAAAATGCCAGCGGTTATTCGTGCCAACGTGTATGACTGTGTCGATGTCATTCTGACGAGCGAGTGGGATGACGACGATTACACAAATTTCCAGTCGTCGAAGATCAACATCCATCCCCATTTTTTCCAGTTCGATACCGGAAACTCGGACGGTGTTATCTCCGGGTTCGAATACGAAATGTCCGTTCGACCCTTCACCATGTGGGGAAAGAAGACCAAGCATGGCTTGCCTGCGCCGATGGTGGCCAAGCTTGTGAACGGAGTAAAGGCCGGTGCCACTTCGGTTAAAATCAAGATGGCTCCCGGTGCCACCAAGTTTCATGTGAACACCGAGGTCATGGTGGGTATGGATTGTTTGGAGAAAGGCAACGATCCGACGGCCTCTCTCCCGCGAGACAAGAGCTGTCAGGAAGTCGCCCGCATTAAAGAGATCAAGGGCGATCAAATTACGTTCTTCAAACCGCTTAAGCACCATCATCCGGCCAATGACCTGGTATCGCCGGAGTTCGTCCGGTATCGGTGGTGGGTCGATGTCGATATGGGGACTGTATTCTGGCATGACCATGCATTTGGCGCCACCACCTGGCCACACGGAGGATTCGGCGTCACGATCGTGGAGCCGTATGGGTCCACCTATCATGATCCGAAGAACGGCAAGCTGGTGTACAGCGGTCCGATCGCGGACATTCACAGCAGCGAACCGATCGGAGCCGGTGTGAGCGGCAGCTTCCGCGAGTTGATGGTCTCAATCCACGACACGGTGCCGCACACAGTCAACGTGATCGAGGCGGGAAATCCACCTGGACAACCGGTAGAAGTTGCGCTGGAAGCAGGCAAAACCGTGTCGTTCCAGATGCCGGACAAGATCCTGAACGCCCCGAACAAATATCTCAATGGGGGCACACATACGACCGGCAGTGGGTTCAATTTCCGCGCGGAACCGTTTGCCCAGCGGTTGGCGAATAATCCGGATACCTCCAAGCTATTCAGCAGCGCGATTCACGGGGATCCAGATACCCCTCTGCTGAGGGCCTATACAGGCGATACGATGGTGTTTCGTCTGTTGCATCAGCTGATGAATGAATCCCACGTCTGGACGATCTCCGGGCATACGTTCCTTACCGAACGGTATGCGGCAGATGCCAACCGGAAGAATTCGATTCACGTCGGGATTGCTGAACGATACGATCTTGTGACGAAGGCTGGCGGATTTCAGGGGATGCCGGGCGACTATATCCATTTCAACGGGCGCACCTCGCATTTTGCCGAAGGTGGCTGGGGAATCGTGCGGGTGCTCGATAAGGAGGTGCCCGATCTGAAGCCGTTACCGAAAGGCACAAATCCCCTCAGTATTCCGGCCACTCCTGGTTCCGTCTGCCCGGCGGATGCACCGGTGAAGAGCTTTAACGTCGTGGCGATCGATCGGCCCATGAAGCTCAATCCCAAATCGCCGGACGTCATCGAGGTGGATTTCGAGCGGAAGATCGAAATGACCATGCCGGAGGGCAAGATCTTCGCGCTTGAGGAAGAGGCGATGACGGTTTCCAGCGGCAAGACCCCGCACCCACTGACGTTGCGGGTCAACCTTGGCGACTGTATCAGGGTCAATCTCAAGAACAAGATGAAGGCGAGCCGCGCGTCGTTCTTTGCGCCAGGCTTGGCCTTCGATCCGAAGGATAGCCAGGGGCTCAATGTCGGCAACAACGGTGGCGATCAGACCGTGGCCCCAGGCGAAGCACGCGCCTACACCTATTACGCGCATCCAGCCAATAAGGAGACGACATCGCTGGTGTGGGACGGAGGGAACATCGTCGTCAATCCACGCAATGGATTGTACGGCGCGGTCATCGTCGGTCCACGAGGGTCTCAGTACCGGGATCCTGTGAGCGGAGCCGATATTTCTCAGAAGAACTCCTGGAGGGCTGACGTGATCGTTGATGCCAGCCTGCCTGAGAACGTTGGAAAGGGGAACTACCGCGATGTGGCCCTCTTCTTTCAGGATGAGGACAACATCATTGGGACCTCATTCATGCCGTACGTGCAAAATGTCGCGGGCCTGACCTCGGTCAATTATCGGGCCGAGCCGTATCTGTTCCGCGAGAATCAAGGTTGCTCTTTGAGCAAGATCTTCCAACCCTGCGTCGTGGAGAAGCCCGAAGATCCGGTGACGCCGTTGATCGAGGCCCACGCCGGTGATCCGATTCGGATTCACTTGATCGGCGCCAACAGTGAGCAGAACGGCATGTTTGGGATCGAAGGCCACGAGTGGCCGATCGAGCCCTATATGCCGGGAGCCGACATGATCAGCGTGGTCGAGTATGCCGGCTCTGAAATTCTGGATGTGTTCCTACGCGGCGGTGCGGGCGGCCCGTATCGTCAAGTTGGAGACTTCGTCTGGTCGAATCAACGATTGCCCTACACGCAATCAGGACAATGGGGCTACCTCCGTGTGTTGCCTGTCGGTGATACGCGGATCCAACCGCTCGGTGCGGGCGGTGTGGGGGCTAAGCGGGCGGATGGAACACCGCAGCCTCAGGCTATGCCGACGGCCATGAAATAGACCGATCGGACAGGGCCTCACAAGCAGGAGGGGGAGTCGTAGGTGAGAACGGCTCCCCCTTTTGTTTTATGATTCAGTAAGCCAGTTGCTGGCTGACTCGTATGGCTGGGATGACGTTGCCATGAATTGGCGGAGCACGCGCGCAGTCTTGGCGCTCGTTCAAATGTGTGCGACGGCGATGCTCTGTATCGGACCCAGTTTGGCGGATCACGAGTCCTCGATGCAGCCTCCACTCTGGACTCCGCTCGACGAACCGGAACGCCTGGCGATGTTGGAGGCGCCCGGCGGGATGGTAGTGGTCCCTGCCGGAGGATTTCTCATGGGAAGCGATCCGCACAGAGATCGTGCTGCCGGTCCACAGGAGCTGCCGCAACGTCGCGTCTACCTTGATGGGTTCCGGATCGACCGGTACGAGGTCTCGAACGTTGAGTATTTGCGCTTCGTGCTCGGGATGGGTATGGAGTGGCCGAAATTTTGGCGAGACCGTCCATTTCCAGAAAAAAGTGCCCTACATCCGGTGATCAATGTCAGCTGGTATGAAGCCGAGGCGTACTGTCGGTGGGCGGGCAAGCGCTTGCCGACGGAAGCGGAGTGGGAGAAAGCCGCGCGTGGAATGGATGGACGGATCTTTCCGTGGGGCGACGAACCAGCCGGTTGGATCAAGAGCAACATCGCACACGCAGGCTCGAAACGGGGGTACAAGTATCCCCCGCTGGCCAACATCAATCGTTACGACAAGGGTGTCAGTCCATACGGTGTGTATCAGATGGCAGGAAACGTGAGTGAATGGGTGTCGGACTGGTTCGAGCCTGAATACTATCGGCATAGTGGCGAACTAAATCCGCAAGGGCCAACGACTGGCACGCTCAAGGTTTTTCGCGGCGGCTCATGGAATGAAGACCCCGAGGTCGCACGGTCTGCCGGCCGCAATGCGGCACCGCCCGATCGCCAGAGCTATTTGACTGGTTTTCGATGCGCGACTTCAGAGGTTGCGCGATGGGTCGAGCTTCCGTGAGATCCTACCGCGTTTGCTTTTTCCCCGTCGGCTTTTTTAGAATCCAGAAATAGTTAGCGTAGCTTGCCCGGAGAAACCATGCGTAATATCCATATCGCGTCCTACAGCGCTCGCATCAGGCCAAGTCAGTGCTCCATGGTCGTCTTTGCACTCATATTCATGAGCCTGAGCGGCGTCCCGAACTGTATCGAGACTGCTTCAGGGGAAAAACTCGAGACGTTGCCTATGCAAAAGGCTGCGCCCGCGGCTGTCGTGATTGAAACCGCCGGAAGTGAGGTTGAGCTGCGGCGCCAGATGAGAACGAAGAACGGCGTCACCGAGCTTCGGGTCGGCAGAGGGCGGTTCTCGGACGCACCGACGGGCAGCTATGGCTTTATTGCGCCGACACACCTGGGGTTGGCGCTGGTGACACAAAGTCCGGATCTTATCTTGGATCGGACCGCGTCGACCGACAATGATTACGAAATCCATAAGCTCTCCGACGGCAGTGGTTTGCTCGTCGGGTTCATGGGAAAGGAGCTCGTCGCGGAAGTCACCCCCAGCGATCGTCCTAAAAATATTCGCATTGCGCTCCATTCCAACGTCTCTGACAAGACCCCTGTTATCGTGGCTCTTCCTATGATCAAGTTAATGGTGGACCGGATGCCCATCAAGACGGACCCCAAGAACCGTGAGAGTGCGATGGTGTTGGAGATGGATCTCCAGAACACGGCTAATCGGAAGTCACCCGTAGGACACTAGTTGCCCGTCTAGAGAGAGATTCTCGCCAGCAGAACCTTGACACTCAATGTGAAGTTCAGTATCTTGCACTCCTTATCGTTTGAAGATGAGTACGTCTCTTTTTTTTCAGGGCTTCTCTATGCAATCGATATTGTCTTGTCTTCTTATTCTTCAAATTAGGGCGGAGCATTTGAGACGGACTGAGCAGCGGACTCAGTCGGTCTCGTACTTATTTTCTTAAGGAGGTCGGTTCATGTATCGTTTTCATTCCCCATTAACCAGAGTCCTGAGAGGGCTTGCGGGCATGGCGTTGTTGGCTATGCCGGCACTGGTGACCGCCGAGAGTCCCTCTCATGTTGCGGTGAACCATCAGCTGCCGGCTTGGGCGGAACAGCTCAAGGGGCAGACGATCGTCGAGGACGCCATGTCAGGAAGAGGCGAACGGTCCGCGATGGTCGAGCAGCAACACCAGCGCATCATGGACCATATGTCCAAGGATCCGCAGGTACAGGCGGTCAATACAGGCATGTACAACACGTCGGCCATGATGCACCAGTACGGAGCCGGCGGGCAGGATATGTTGCTCATGTCCGATCCTCGGGTCGAGCCGGTGGCTGCGACCGGAGGAGGCAAGTGCCCCGCGACTGCGCCGGTGAAGCAGTACAATGTCTCTGCGATCAATGTCGAGATCACGCTCAACCAGTGGCTCGATTTTTATCCGGGGTACATGTATGTGCTGGATGAGGATATCGACAAGGTCAGAGCCGAAGAAACAACGAATCGTGAAGCGCGCGATAAGGACGGTTTCGATCCTGGGGCCGTGATCCCGGGCGTGCAAGCGCAGTGGATTCAGCCACTGACGCTTCGTGCGAATCAGGGAGACTGTGTCAAGATCAAGCTGACCAACAAATTGGAAGGCGGCGAGGACGTCAGCTTGCACATTCATGGCTCGTCGATGGTTGTGAGTGAGACTGGTGCTGCGGCAATCACGACGAATTCAGATGCAACCGCCAGCAAAGACAAGCCCGTAGACTTGGAATGGTACATCCATCCCAACACACAGGAAGGGGTTCGCCAGTTTCATACGTATAGCAACGATCGCGAACTGACCGTCATGGGAATGTTCGGTTCTTTCGTTGTGGAGCCGCGCGGCTCAACATACTGGGAACCGCTCGGAACGGGAGATGCGACTCCGGCCACGAGTGGCTGGCAAGTCATGATCAAGAATGGGACCGGTCCAGACTTCCGTGAGTATGTGCTGTATTACCATGAGGTCGGTGACGAAGCGTTCCGTCCGCTCAACAAGAAGGGCGATTTCTTGCCTCAACGTGATCCGTTAACCGATACCTATCGCCCTGGTGGCCGAGCGATCAATTATCGCAGCGAGCCATTCGGCATCAATAATATGCATTTGCAGCATGAATACTTTGGTTTTGAGGATGAGTCGATGGGATATAGCTCCTATACTTTCGGCGATGCCTCTCCCACAATCCCTCGATCCTACATCGGGGACCCAGCGAAGTTCCGCCTTGTCCATGGCGGGTCCGAAGTGTTCCACAGCCATCATCCCCATGGAGGATCGATTCGCTGGCCGCGGAGTCCGAGGGCCATTGATGACATGAATCTCTGGGCCACGGCGGTGAATGGCCCAGTCAAGTATCCTGTCATCCGTCATAAGACGGATCGTGTTGACGTAGAAGTCATCGGTCCATCGGAAGCCTTAGATCTGGAAACGGAATGCGGCTCCGGTCTTTGCCAACAGCTGGCCGGTGATTTTCTGTTCCACTGCCATGTGGCGCATCACTATGTGTCCGGCATGTGGGGTTACTGGCGCGTGTACAATACGATTCAGCAGGGCGACATGCGGAATGATGTGATGCCGGATCTGCGTGAGTTGCCCGATCGGAAAGGTCGTATTAAGGAACCGATCTCGTCTGATAAGTTGATCGGGCAGACCGTTGACTGGTTCGGGACGCAATTCAAGATTATCGAGAAGGGGAAGAGCAATTGGAAGGGAAATCCGGCCACGATCACGATAAAGGATTGGGTCGCGATGCAGTTGCCGCCTCCAGGCAAGCCAGGCCATAAGGATGATGAGAAGGGTCAGATAGTATCTTACGACGCCACCGTGTTGGATTGGATTTGGGACGGCAATCGTGCCATGAGTGAAAAGGAAAGCGCCGTTGAGAATCCAAAATATAAGTCGCCCCATCCCGGAAAACGGCACCCGATTATGTTCGAGCCGTTGACAGGGAAGGTGGCCTGGCCACATCTCACTCCGCACTTTGGAAAACGCGTGATGTTTTCTCCGAATCACGTCGGGGCGCCATGGTTGGAGATGATCCGACGTGACGATAATGGAGAAGAAAGTCTTGATCAAGCCAAGCCTGGTGAGCAGGGGAATTGGAGTCTCTGTCCGACCAATGCTGGGCGGAAGAGCTACAATGTTCATTTCATCAAGGTGCCGATCAAGATTGCCAAGGCTCAAGGTAAGGAGCCAGCGGTGATCGATCAGAACGGCTTGATCTACGTGTTGCACGAAGAGGAAGCGGCGATTCGGGCCAACGACGATCTCAAATACCCGTTGGTCGTGCGCGGCAATATTTACGATTGTGTGGATTGGACCTTGACCAGTGAGTGGGATGACGACGACTACACCAATTTCCAAGCGTCGAAAATCAACACGCATTGGCACTTCCTGCAGTTCGATAATCAGGCATCAGACGGCGTGATCACCGGATTTTCGTACGAGCAATCGGTCCGTCCGTTCACGATGCTCGAGAAGAAGAACCCCAAGGGGCTTCCTGCTCCGATGAATACGGTGTTGACTTCGGCTGTGAAGAGAGGTGCCAAGACGATCTCGGTGAAGAATGCTAAGCAGTATCACGTCGGAACCTTGATTATGGTCGGCGCTGATAATGTGAAGGGTAATGAGATCGCACGTATCAAGGCCATCAAGGGCGATCAGATTACGCTGTCCAAGGGGTTAAAGAACGACCACCCAGCCAAGGACATCGTAACGGTAGAGTTTGTCCGTCAACGATTCTGGGTGGATGCGGACGTGGGAACCGTGTTTTGGCACGACCACGCATTCGGAGCGACGACGTGGCCTCATGGTGGATTCGGGACGTTTATCGCCGAACCGGTGGGATCGACCTACCACGATCCAACGACAGGGAAGCAAATCCGTAGCGGTCCTATCGCGGATATTCATACTAACGAGCCCGTGGGGCATGGGGTGAATAACAGCTTCCGTGAGCTTATGGTGCAGGTGCATGATACGGTTCCGCATACCGTGAATATTGTGACGGCAGGGAATCCTCCAGGACAGCCCATTGAGGTAGCTCTGGAGGCAGGGAAGACTGTGTCCTTTGCCATGCCGGAAAAGATTTATATGACTCCTATGCCGTTCCTGAACGGCGGAACACACACCACAGGAAGTGGCCTGAACTTCCGGGCGGGACCAATCGCCCAGCGTTTGGCGACGAATCCGGATGTGTCACAAATTTTCAACAGCCAAATCCATGGAGATCCCTATACGCCGCTTCTGAGGGCGTACACAGGCGACACCATGGTGTTCCGACTGTTGCATACCCTCATGAACGAGACAATGACGTGGACCTTGTCAGGCCATTCATTCTGGACGGAACGGTATGCGCCTGATGCCAACCGGAAGAACTCCATCCATGTCGGCATTGCCGAACGGTATGACTTGGTGGTGCCGGAGGCTGGTGGTCCTCGTCATCAAGCGGGAGATTTCATCCACTTTAACGGCCGATCCTCAAAGCTGTCGGAAGGTGGATGGGGAATTCTCCGGGTGTATGACAAGGAACAACCCGATCTGAAGAAATTGCCGGCGGGATTCTCCAATAAAGGCGTGATCCCGAAGGCCTTGCCGGTGTGTCCTGCCGACGTTCCGGTCAAGAACTTCAACGTGGTGGCGATGGATTATCCGTCGATGACCTTTAATCCAAAGGCTCCGGAAACTATCGAAGTGGATTTTGAGCGGAAGATACAGCTTGCCAATCCAGACGCAAAGATTTATGCCCTGGAGGATGATGTGGCGAAGGTGTCTGGAAACTCTCAACCCATGCCACTGACGCTTCGGGTAAACGTTGGAGACTGCGTCAGGGTTACTCTCAAGAATAAGATGAAGGACAGTAAGGCTTCATTCTCCGCGATTGGACTCGCGTTCGATCCGAAGGATTCAATGGGAGCCAATGTCGGAAATAATCCCGGCGATCAGACGATCGTACCAGGTGCTGAACGGGTCTACACCTACTATGCCGATCCGTTCAATGGGGAGACCACTTCCCTCGTCTGGGACTGGGGCAATGTAATGACAAATCCACGAAACGGCTTATTCGGTGCGATCGTGGTCGGTCCGAAGGGATCAAAGTACCGAGATCCGAAGACCGGTGTTGATCTGTCGACCAAGAATGCTTGGGTGGCCGACGTGATCGTGGATCGGTCTGTCCCTGGAAACGAAATGCGTCCGAACTATCGGGATGTGGCCTTGTTCTTCCAGGACGAGGATAACATCATCGGCACGAGTTTCATGCCGTATGTGCAGAATGTCGCGGGTTTAACTGGCATCAACTACCGGTCTGAACCATACTTGTACCGGGAAGAGCAGGGCTGTTCGCTTGGGAAGATGTTCCAGCCTTGCAAGGCGGACAAGCCTGAAGATCCGGCAACACCTATCATCGAATCACATGCCGGTGATCCGGTGCGCATCCATGTTATCGGCGTCAACAACGAACAGAACGGGATGTTCGGCGTTGAAAAACATGAATGGCCGATCGAGCCATTCATGCGAGGCGCGGATCAGATCAGTGTCGTGGAGTTCTCCGGATCTGAAACTCTCGATGTATTTATCCCTTCGGCTGGAGGGCCATACCGGTTGTCTGGCGACTATGTCTACAGCAACCAGCGGTTGCCGTATTCGCAGTCTGGGCAATGGGGCTATCTGCGAGTTCTGCCAAGTGGCGACAAGCGGCTCCAGCCGCTGAGCGCTGGTGGAGTCGGCTCCAAGCACGCGGAAGCCGAGGAGCAACCTCAGGTTATTCCGACAGCGATGAAGTAAGCCGATCAGGAATTCTGCAGAGAAAAGAGGAGGGGAGCCGTGCAGAATGTGCGGCTCCCCTGTTTTTTATGAAGATTGCCGAGTCCTGCAATCTGGAGTGGAACTCGGTATAATTAACCAGATTTATGTAACATCCGACTGCTCAAGTCTGTATGAGAGATGGTAGGAGGAGCAGACCAATGAATCTGACACGATATGCCTTAATTGCGGTAGTGACGACCGTCGCTATAGGGTCGCCGGTCTATGCCTACAAAGAAGTGACGGTCTCAGATGGCGGGACCCTCACCGGGAGCGTGAAGCTGGAGGGGCAGGTGCCTAAACCGAAAGGATACAATCTCACGACGCTGCCCGACCAGTTTTATTGCGGTCGCATTTCTGACGGCGAAGGCTGGCGCATCCTGCAGCCGTTTAATATTGGCCCTGAGGGTGAGTTTCGAGCGGTCCTTGTGTATCTAGAAGGGGTTGAGACTGGGAAGCCCTTCGAGGATGATGGCGCTCGGCTAATTGAGGCAAAAGATTGCCTCTTTCTCCCATTCACGACAGTCGTTCGGGACAGTCAACCAGTGACGGTTGTCAACATGGACCCAGTCATGCATGACATTCAAGCGTACGAGACGTCGCATCTCGGCCCGCGGGTACTATTCAACGTCCCCCTTCCGATGAACCCGGCCCATCCTCGGGATCTGAAAGATCGTAGTGACGCAGGGATGTATCATAAACATATGGCCGGGGCGCCGATGAAGCAATTGGTCAACCTGAGCAAGGGCCGGCGGGTGTTCGTCATGCAATGCGGGTTTCATGCCTATATGGAGAGTTGGGGAGTTGCGGTCACGAATCCATACTTTGCCAAGACCGATGAGCAGGGGAGATTCACCCTCGCTGATGTGCCTCCTGGGACCTACAAGCTGGTCGTGTGGCACCCTTATGTCAGGAGTTCCACCGAGCAGACAGTGACGATCGGTCCCAAAGGGACGGTTGATACTCAACTGGTGGTCGCAGCCCCGACCGGCCGACTCTATGCCAACGAGGTGCTCGATCATGCGTACAACCGATACAATGTGACCGAAGAAACCAAGAAAGAAATTGATCCGATGATCGAGAAACAGAGCCACTGAATATCTGGAAGAGGGAAGAAATTGAGCGAAAGAAGTACATGGTTTGCGTTGAGAATCGGGGTCTTGGTCCTACTAATAGGGATTGGACCGAGTTACGCCTATGAAGCTATCGAGGTTGAGCACGGTGGATCAATTGAGGGCACGATCACCCTTGATGGATTAGTGCCTGAACCGAAGGGGTTCAATCTCATTACCTTTCCTGACCCTGCGTATTGTGGCCGCATTTCCAACGGTCGTGGGTGGCGCTTACTCCATGACTTCGTGGTTGACCACCAGGGAGGCTTAAAGGATGCCATTGTGCTTCTGGAAGGGGTTGAAGCTGGGAAACCTTTCGAGGTGTCTGTCCCGTTGATCGAAGCACGCGATTGCAAGTTTCAGCCGTTTATGACGGTCGTCCGGAATGGGCATGCAGTGGAAGTCATCAATATGGATCCCGTTATGCACGACATTCAAGGGTATGAAACCTCGCCGGAGGCGGGAGCTCGTGTCTTGTTCAATACCCCGCTTGTCATGAACCATCAGCATCGACGGGGAGATCTCCATGCGTTGCATAACCATGCCCCCGGCAAATCGCTGGTCGGCCCGATCTATCTGAATAAGGGGCGCCGTACCTTCTATATGCAATGTGGATTTCACGCCTATATGGAAAGTTGGGCCATGGCCGTCAACAATCCCTATTATGCCCTGACCGACGCTCAGGGGAAGTTCAAGATCGACGGGATTCCACCTGGTACGTATCAGCTGGTGGTGTGGCATCCACAGACAGGACCTGGCACAATAAAATCCGTCGTGGTGCAACCGGATGGAAAGGTCGTCGAGCAGCTTTCAGTGCCTGCTCCGAAGGGGAATCGAACGGCGTATAAAATTATGGACAACCCACGATTTGGGCTTGAATCGTTGGGATATTCCATCGACATCCAACCACTGCTCGAACACCAGCATTGACGAGTGATGCCTCTCTGCGCTGCGAGGAAAGCCTGCAGCTTAGTGGTTTGTGCTTCCGCCTGTGTCGGCGCGCTGTCTTGTCCGATCTCCAGTTCAAAAGCTATCGACCGTCTTCCAGGAGAGCCGGAATTTTCAGCCACGCTCGTCAAACGAGTGAATGGGAAACAGTATCGGGCACAAGTGTTTGCCAAGGGTGCTTGGCTCAGGTTGGAGTATGCGTATGCTATTCGAACCGAGCTTGGCTTCGCCGCCATTGAAATCGTCAGGCCGGATATCGCGGAAATATGGTATGTCCTTCCGCAACGAAAAGAATTGCTGGTTACGCCACTGACCGAAGACGTGCTTTCTGTTCGTCCTGAATTGGTTGGAGAAACTGGGAGGACGGTAGTGGGAAATGACGAGATAGCTGGTCGAGCCGCACGGTTGTTCGACGTTCAAACTGAACGCCACGGACATCTTGAGCGATTCTACGAATGGGTCGATGCCGAGACTGGGATCGTACTTAAGTTGGTCAGCCAGGACCGTGATTGGTCGTTCGAATATGAGCGGGTGCGTATGTCGTCACAGCCCGCCATGTACTTTGAAGAGCCCCCAGGCTATAGAAAACTCTTGAGTACGGCCAGTCAGAGGCGTGCGGAGTAGAGGATGATTGCCTTGTTTATTCGACGAGTGGTGTTGGCCTTGTTCCCCTTTGTGTGCCTTCTTCTCAGCTTCGAACCGGCATGTGGCGGGACGCAGTCCGACCTTCAGAAGATTCACGCGTTGTACGACAACGCGGAGTACCAAAAGGCTCTTGAGGAGTTGGCCAAACTTGACCCAGAGACATCCGGCCTACCGGACGCTCGCCGACTCAGAATCCGAACGTTGGTGGGGCTTGGCAACCCTAAAGATGCTCTCACGGAATATGACAAGCTGGCGCAGTCATTACAGCAAGATGATCGGGTGATTCTTCGGGAGGTGGCTCTCGGATTCATTGTGGTCCTTACGAAGGACATGCGAGAGCAGATGCGTGGAGCGGCTTATACGGCTCTGAAAGAGTGGCAGAGTCCCGACGCAATTCCATTTTTCGAAGAGGGCCTCAATGACGGATCTGGTCTTGTCAGGGCTTTGGCAGCCGAAGGGTTTGCCAAGCTGGACGCCGGACGTCGCTCGCCAAAGTTCAGGCAAGCCCTTGGGGATCAAGCCGTGCTAGTAAAGGAAGCAGTACTCAAGGGGTTTGCGAAGTCAGATGATGTATCGGTCGTCTCACTCGTTGAGCCGCTGCTGAAGGACCCGGAGGTACGGGTGCGTGTGGCGGCTGCCGAGGTTCTCTGTCATCTGAAACGTCCAAAGGCGTGTGATCTGCTGCTGCGATATGCGAAAGCGCCGAATCCAGATGAACGAACGTCGGCAATTCGCGCATTAGTGGTGCAACCATCCTCAAGCGTGTATTCCATCCTGGTCGAAGCGAGCCAACACAAGCAACCTTCAGTGCGAGGAGCTGCCGCGACAGGGTTTGGCCATATGCCACCTGCGCAAGCTGTACCCGTATTGACGCGACTTCTGGGGGATCCACTCATCCCTGTTCGAATCGCTGCTGCGGTGAGTTTAGGCAAGATGCATGGTTCGGACGTACGGTCGCCACTGATCAACGCGCTCAATGACCGCGACTCCGCAGTGAGGGCGTTTGTGATCGGTGCCCTTCTCGAGCTGGATGAACGGTATGAGATCGTAGCCAGCTCGGTTCGAACGCTCATCAATACGAAAGAGCCGGCGGTTCGTGCTGCCGTGGCACGAGCCTTGGGGCATGCGGGACAGGCAAATCGAGAGCCGGCGCGGTCGGCATTGATGCTACTGGTACAGGATACTGTCCCTCGTGTAAGGATCGCAGCGATCCGATCGATCGCAAAGATCGAGGGCGCGCGCGCGATGGAGATGCTCAAAGAGAACCTGCATGACGAAGATGATGCCGTTCGAGCTACGGCAGGGGGCGCACTTTTGACAGTCGCTGGACCGAGCCAATAGGTGTAAGGGTGCGGTCTGGCTTCGGCACCGCTCGTCAGTGGTGTGATACGATCAATTTTATTATGACTTTCCGGAAGGAGTGTGTCCGATGTTTGTGCGATTTGTGGTTTGCTCGGTTCTGTGGAGCCTTGTGTTTGGTCAAGTTATTTCATCCGCTGATGACCGATCATCCCACGAGCCAGACGAGTTGCTAGTTGCCAAGGATGGCGCCCCGATGATCGTGATCCCAGCCGGCTCGTTTCCAATGGGTGTTCCCGATGGAGATCGAGACGGGGGGCGGGATGAATATCCGCGTCATGAAGTGTTTGTAGACACGTTCGCGATCGACAAGTATGAAGTGACGAATGGCTTATATTTGGCCTTTGTCAAGTCTACCGGGCATCGTGTGCCGCAGAACCCAAGAAATCCAACGCGAAATCTTTGGCAAGGCGACAGTATTACCGACTCCCTTGTCGATCGGCCTGTAATCAACGTTGACTGGTTTGATGCCGCAGCGTACTGCACATGGGTGGGCAAACGGCTCCCGACGGAAGCTGAATGGGAAAAGGCTGCCAAGGGAACGTCCGATAGGCGGTTCCCATGGGGGAATGTGGAACCGACGGCTAAGCATCTCAATTACAATCAACGATGGATTGGAGAGAAAACCCTCATGCCTGTTGGAAGTTATGAGGCGGGCAAAAGTCCATTTGGCGTATACGACATGGCCGGTAACGTCTGGGAGTGGGTCAATGACTGGTATGACGCTCGGTATTATGAAAAGAGCCCAGAGAAGAACCCTCAAGGTCCAAAAACTGGTTCGAAGAAAGTCATTCGTGGCGCAGGATGGCAAAACGAAACGCCCACCGTCCGTATCTTTACCCGCGTAGAGGGTGATCCGATGATGCGCAATGAGTCGACAGGGTTTCGGTGTGCAGCCGATGCGCCGTTGAAATAATCAACAGACACTCACTCAAAATCCGTGATCTTTCCGAACGCGCTCAGGTGATCAGGTCGTGCGCCTACCGCCCTAGCGCATCATCTCGATCTGGACCATTGTTACCGTGATACGACGATACAGCGGTTGGTTAGTTCTGGGCTTCTGGTGACGTCTTCACATCTCGTGCGCAACGGAAGCCGAGCCAATTCATCCTTGTGTTGGGGTCTGTGCCGTTGCGTTGCGCCGTTCGTACGCTTGGGGTGCTGTCGATCCAGCTGCCGCCGCGGAAGCTCCGCTGAGTTCCCTTCTCCGGTCCCTTTGGATTCTGATCGGGTGCTGTCGCATAGTATTTTGAGTCATACCAATCGGCGACCCATTCGGCCACATTACCGGACATCTGAAAGACACCGTACGGACTGACAGCATTGTCGTACTTGTCGACAGAAATAATCGGTGGATAGAGCAAGAGGCGCTCGGGGCGATCTCGCACAGGGCCTGACAGACCAGTCCGCCCAAAGTTCGCTCGCGACAACCCGGCCATCTGATTGCCCCAGGGATAAATCCGTCCATCCTCTCCGCGCGCGGCTTTCTCCCATTCGGCCTCCGTCGGCAGTCGCTTGCCAGCCCACTTGCAGTAGGCGTCGGCCTCGGCCCAGGAGACGTGCATGACGGGATGATTCGACATCGTTTCCTGGAAGTTGCCGCCGTCATACTGCCAGTCGATCAGAGGTGGCAAATCATGAGCCAGGACGTATTTCAGAAATTGGACGTTTGTGACTTCAAATTTGTCGATTTCGTAAGCGTCCAGATAGACTTTGCGCTGCGGGAGTTCGGCTTGGTACGCGTTGCGATCAACTTTTTTGGCGCTTCCCATCAAAAACTCGCCGGCAGGAATCATGATCATGTCGTCATGCGCCGAATGCTTGGTTCGCTCCTCCGCCAGTCGTTTTCCTTCAGGAGTCCACTGCCGAACAACATCAGCCACGTCCAGCGCAAGTGCTCCCCCCACAGCGATCAGTCCCGTTAGTGCAATGCCTAAGGCAATCCGATAAACTCGCACGATCCATCCTCCTTCGTGTATCACATAGGTGGCCCGTTCTGTTTGGGATCCGGCGTGTCAAATGCTTCCAGTGGCTGAAAGTTCACAGGTAAGTTAAAGAGGTAGTCTGAAACAGAGCGCATTTTTACGTGTTGATACTCGACGATCCAGCTACCGTCCTTCTTGGCAAGTTTCATGGGGAACTGGATATCCGTGGCAACCCATTGGTAATAGGCATCGACTCGTTCCCCTTGCTTCGTCGTGACCTCATAAAGCACCGTGCGATGTCCTTCGCGTACTTCAGAACCGATCTCCTGTCGCGAGACTTCTCCCTCCAGCTGCACACTCACTCTCAAGTCATGGTCAGGGCTGTAGGGAATGGTCTTGAAGTGTTTCATTCTTGAAAGTAAAAGCCAGACGATCTGTTTGTCCTTTCGTACGATGCTGACGTTCACTGGACCCGTGCTATGATGTTCGATCCGCCACATTGCATCACGGTAATAGATGTAGGATTTGTGCAACTTGCCATCGATCTTGGTTACCTGATCAGCGGTAAACTCCAGGGCTGAAGCCTGTTGTCCAAACAGTAGTACGCTCCACACCAACACGAATATCCAACAGAGCTGACGCATCGTGCAAGATCCTACCACAAGAATCAGCGTATTTTCCTCATCAGCTGTCGGCAGGTGAGTGTGGATATTCTGCAGAGCAGTGTCGAGTCGAGGGCTCATCGCTACGGGAGTGGAGACGTCGATGATCGTGCGCATCGGAAGCCGATCGTTGCCGAACGTTGATCTGGAGCAGCCCCGCCTCTGGTCGCGGATCGGAGCATCACGCGCTTACTTTTCCAGGAGCCTCCGCGAACGCCTTTGTAGCGTCCTGCGGCTGGGCCAGGCGGATTACGCTCCGGCATATAGGCATAGTAGTCGAAGCCAAACCAGTCCTGTACCCATTCGGCCACGTTGCCCGCCATATGGTGAAGGCCATAGGGGCTCTTTCCTTCGTCATGTGAATCGACGGCGGCTAGAATGGGGATTTCATGAACATGATGCTGCCCAAACATGGCGAGAGTGGAGGTAGGAGCCGCTTCGCCCCATGGGTAGAGGTTTCCCGCAGAACCGCGTGCCGCCTTTTCCCATTCGGCTTCCGTCGGAAGCCTTGTGCGCTTTGTCGTGCAGAGGCTCTGTGCCTCTGCCCACGTGACATAGAGCGCAGGCCATCGGGTCAGAGTCTGGTCAGAAACGAAATGGACGGTAATAAGATGCCAGATGAGTTTCTTCAATTCAGTAGAGGGATACAGCTTCTTCTTCTGCAGATAGGAGAGATATTCTCCGAGGCTGACTTCCTCGCGATCGATCTCGTAGTCATCCAACCAGACCTGTTGCTGAGGGATTTCTGTATCGTCGAACTGTGTCCACTTTCCATATGGATCACCATCGACTCTCTTGGAACCGAGTAAAAATGACCCGGCAGGGATGGTGACCATCGGGGATGGTTGAGCCAGCCCAGCGATCCGAGTCAAATGCTTAGCCAGTTCCGGAGTGGGTTTTGATTCAGACGCTGCCATCGTGGGGCATGTCATGATGAAAAGGAGAAACAGGGAGAGTATAGACGACGTGCAACGGTTCGGCATCAAGCGGTGTCCAGGATGTTCATGAGGACTCGTTTTGTGTGAGACTATAAGCTTCAGGGTCCACGGCTTACAAGAGAGGCGGGGAGCCTCAATGCGGTTTCATGAGGGCTGAATTGAACAAGAGCGATGCGGCATGCTGGCAAAATGTCAGGGAAAACAACAGCTGATTCTATTTTACTGTGGTCCATAATGAAGGACCGTTTGAAAGGATTGTCGAATGAGTAATCTCGTCTCTGCGCCGGTTCGGGGTATGGGCCTATTCGCATTTCTGGTGAGTGTTGTGACATTGGTGCCAAGTCTCGAGCTCAGAGCTGAAATCACGCCACTCAGCCAGGACGCATTTCTTCGAGCGAAACACGTGACGGTGGGGATTCTGGCGGAGACTCAGGACCAGCGCGTGCCGGAAAGGCCCGGAAAAATTGCAGTCCGAGGAACAGGGTTTCACTTACGAGATGGCTATGTGATTACGGCAAGACATGCCGCGGAAAAGCATGATCTCTCGGGAGGGACGATCATTCAGAAACAGATCCGCCTACTGACGCATGATTTCCATGAGCTTTCCGCCGACCTCGTGGGGGATAGCGCATTTATGGATGCGGTCGTGTATCGGATTGTCGAACAGCATCGCTCTAAACTGCAGGCTGAGACATCATTTTCGACGGAGGACGTTGCACCGGGAATGGAGGTCTTCACGGTCGGTTATCCGCTTGGCTGGGGGCCCACGATGGCCTTTGGGAGGCTCGGCAATACCAACACTTTCCTGCAAACCGTCGATACTCGACTTATTCAAGCAGACCTTTCGGCCTGCAGTGGAAACTCCGGAGGTGGACTGTTCAATGCCCAAGGAGAAGTTGTCGGTATTCTACATGCTGTCATTCAAACGGATAAAGAAGAGACCCAGGCGTACTGTAGCCGCATGGCTTTTGCCATTCCGGGAAGCCTCGCCGAGCGTATCGTCCAAGCCGCTCTTTCAGGGAAGCCGCTTCTGTTCTCGAAACTGGGGATCCATATGACATCGGTGAAAGATGGGACGAGGTTGCGAATGGCGGTGAAGGATGTCGCGGAGCCGGCGAAGACGGCAGGTATTCAAAAGCACGATATCCTGCTGGCAATAGAGAATACGGAAATTGTGGATGGTGCCCAGTTAAAAAACTATCTGATTGAGCGCACCACCCCAGGCCAAGAGGTTGCCGTTAAAGTTCGCCGAGTCGATGCGGATCTGACGTTTCATGTGGTGTTAGGTGGGGGAGAAAAGTAAGTTGCCCGCCCAGTATGCTTCTGCTTCACAAACTCTGGACGATCGAAACCAGTGGCGCAAGGTGTTCCCGTCTCAGCGCGCCGCGCAGCGGCGCAGGCGATCCATGATGGCCAGTCCCAGACCCATTTCGTGACAAGGTTCCGCATAGATTCGATCCAGAGCAAGGGAGTCCAACTTCCGAAGGCCGGCGAAGAGATTTCGTGCGG
>CAZJOQ010000032.1:0-23969 GCA_964547625.1 uncultured Nitrospira sp. | reverse complement strand
ATTCGTACATCTTGGTCATTGCCAGCGCGTTCACCGGACAGGCCTCGACACAATACCCACAGAACACGCATTTCGTAATATCGATATAGAATTCGCTTGCGTATCGCTGAAGGGGCCGAGTCGCATCCTCTGCACTAATCACCTTAATACAGTGAGATGGGCATGCAACTTCGCACAAATCACAGCCGACGCAACGCTCCTGTCCATCGTCGTATCGGAGCAGACCAAGCGCACCTCTGTGTGTATCAGGGATTACTCGTTGCTCACGCGGATACTGAAACGTCATGGGCTTATGAAGCATGTGCCGAAAGGTAACTTTCATAGCGTCCCAAATCTCATAGAGCAACGCGGCATGAAGGAGTTTTTTTGTCAGCGCAGCGACACTCATCGTAGCTCCTCGTCACAGACCGGCCACTGTACACATCCGCTTATACCTGTTCAACACTGACCCACATGTGTTTAAACGACGGCACACCCGTCGTGGCATCAACCGAGACCGTCATCAAGTCTTTCACCGGGGGTTCATTGAAATGTTCAGGGAAAAAGCAGGTCCCTGGTGCGATAGATTGATCGGGTTGCACTGCAAGCTGAAGCGACCCACGATCAGAGATCAGGCGTACCTTCGTACCATCCTGCAGTCCCAGACGTTCCATATCTCGCAGGTTCATCCGCAACTTCCCTGTGTTGGGAGCAATTTTGATCAATCCGGATGCTTGCGCGGACAGTTTTCCGGAATGCATCAATAATTGCCCCATCGCCAGTTCAAAAGGACGTGCGCGTTCCTCAGAGATTTGGGTCGTACGATAACGAGCCTTAACCTCCGCAGCATAGCCGCTGGACAGATATTGATCGAGCACGGGCACGAATTTCCGAGGTTGACCAAGATTGTAATACCCGGGAAGAAGCTTCATGATTTCACTCTGAATATCGTTGGCTGATTGGTATTCCCACTGGCAATCCATGGCATTCGCGAGGGCCGTCATGATGTGCCAGTCCGGCAAGCTTTCTCCAAGAGAATCCATCGCCTGACGAATCCGAAGAACACGACCTTCGAGATTCGTAAATGTGCCTTCCTTTTCCGCATAGGTGCAGGCAGGAAGCACAAAATGAGCCATCTTCGCCGTCTCAGTCAGAAAAGGATCTTGCACGACCAATAGCTCCAGACGTTCGAGCGCAGCCCGTACCTCCATTGACGCGGGAAAGGTTGCCAGAGGATTTTCCCCCAACACATACAGCGCTTTAATCTGGCCACTCTTACACCTTTTTAGAATCTCAACTAGATGCGCCCCTGATTCAACGGATGGAAGCGATGCATCCCATGCACTCGCAAAACGATCTCGAGCGGCTGAGTCATCAAACCGAGCCTGTCCGGGGAGGAATTCCGGCGCCACGCCCATATCCACGGCTCCCTGCTCATTCGGCTCCTCTGTGACGGTATTCACACCACATCCCGGTTGGCCGATCTTTCCAGTAATCCAGGCAAGATCCATCAGTTTTAGGACATTCTGATAACCGTGTGTTCTCCTGACAATTCCTTCCGCACACACAATGATGGACCTCGGCGACTCGGCGAAAATCGTCGCGATTTCCTTGAATGCCTCCACCGCAAGTCCTGTCTGAGCAGATACTTGTTCAAACGATAGGTTCTCCAACGCACTCTTGAGCTCGGCAAACGCTCTGGGATGTTTGTTGACCGCTTCTTCGTCCACCAAGTCATAGACAATTGCCGCCTTCACCAAGCCATCAATCACCGTTCCCTCGGTCCCAGGCCTGATCAAAAAAGGATGCGATGCCAACTTGGCCATATTCGTGACGGCACTGTCGATGGTGACCACCTGCGCCTTGTAGACACGTATCGCTTCTTTGATACGCACGGCAGTCAGCGGGTTCGTTTCCGTAATGTTGGAACCGATCACAATGATCGTCTTTGCCTTCGTCAAATCTTCCCAATCGTTCGATGTTCTCCCCAATCCAATGGCATGCTTGGAGGCGAGCACAAAGTTCATATGACCATAGCGGGCGCTGCTGTCGAGCTGGTTGGTACCGAAACCGGTACGCATCAGCTTTTGGAACAAATACAGTTCTTCGTTTGTGCAGCGCGCCGTCGCCAGGCCAGCGATGGCATCGGCACCGTGTTTGTGCTTGATCTCGGTGAACCGATTCGCTAGCGCATGCATGGTCTCCAACCACGGCCTTTCGATCAATCGGTCACCTTCACGAACCAATGGCTGGACAAGCCGGTGCTGACTATCCAGATACTCGAACCCAAACCGTCCTCGAACACACAGCCCCCCGTGACCCTTCGCGGTTTCCGAACGATCCCCCCACTTATTTTTCCAGGATAACGGCGACGAGACACGGATCACTTCCGTATCCTTCGTTTCTAAGTACATTTGACAGCCGTCCCCACAGTAATTGCAGGTGGTCGTCGTTTTTTTCATCTGCCAAGGTTTGTACAGGTACTTGGAAAACTTGTTCGTGATGGCTCCAACAGGACAGACCGCCAAACAGTCTCCGCAGAATTCACAATCGAGGGCCAGGTCACCTTTAGGGACGACCTGATTAAAACCACCCTTCTTCATGAACTGCAACGCATCGATCATCAGCACATCTTTGCAGACATTGATGCACTCTGCACAGGCAATACACCGGTTCATGTTGAAATCAAGTACCGGACTACGCGTGTCTTCTGGGATGAATTTCTGCTTGGCGTTGGCTAGGTTTGTCACACCGTGCTGAAAGGCCATATCTTGTAATTCACAGTGCCCATCTGCGTCGCACACCGGGCAATCCAGGGGATGCACGGAGAGATGTTTCTCGACGGCTTTTTTGCGGGCAAGAAACAGATCTTCTCCCTCCGTTCGGATAACCATCCCCGCTGCCGCTTTGGCTGTGCAAGACCGCACAGGAGCCTTTTTCCCCTCTTGCATCACCAGACACATGCCGCAGGAACCGAACGGGTCGAACGTGTAGTGATAACACATCGCTGGGATGATCTTACCGGTCATCGAGATGACGTCATACAATGACACGCCATCTTTTGCCGTGACCGATTTCCCGTCGATGCTCAGCTCGATCGGTATCGCTTCAACGTCGGGGTTTGTAGCTGGCTTAAGTCCCATACCTTGCCTACGCCCTGGATTCCTTATGCTTTGTACTCAGATGTAACGCCGGTGCTCATGCTAGCATTCACGCCCACCTATCGATCGCATTCCCCCATCACAACATCGTACGTGCCGAAAATCGTACAGGCGTCCGAGATCATATAGCCTCGGGCCATATGATCAAAGGCGCCCATGTGCACGAACGATGGGGCGCGAATCTTCAGCCGATACGGCTTCCCACCCCCCGTGCTGACGATATAAAAGCCCAGCTCGCCTTTGTGCGCCTCGGTGCCGCAATAGATCTCTCCTGGCGGAGCATCGAACCCCTGCGAAAAGAGCTTGAACTGCTGGATCATCGCCTCCAGGTTAGTGAAGACTCGCTCTTTCGGCGGCAGCGTCACGCTCGGAGCATCAGCCATGATGGGCCCTTCCTGCATCTGCTCCAGACATTGGCGAATGATTTTGACGCTTTCGTAAAGTTCCATCACTCGGATCCAATATCGATCATACGTGTCGCCATTTTTCCCGACCGGCACACTGAACTCGCACTTTGGATAGGCGCTATAGGGTTCATACTTGCGTAGGTCGTAGTCCACACCTGATCCACGCAGGACTGGCCCACTCAGCCCAAAGTTAACCGCATCCTCGGCGGAGATCACGGCCACCCCCTTGGTACGCCCAAGCCAGATGCGGTTTTTCTCAAGAAACACCTGATATTCATCGATCTTCGGTGGGAAGTAGTCTAGAAATTGTTTGAGCTTGTCGATCAAGGCAGGTGTCAAGTCTCGCTCCACCCCGCCGATTCGATACCAACTGGTCGTGAGACGCGCCCCGCACAGCTCATCGAACCAATCGAGCAGGATTTCGCGATCACGAAAACAATAAAAAAAGACCGTCATGGCTCCGATGTCGAGGGCCTGTGCGCTGAGCCAAAATTGGTGCCCAATGATACGCTGCACTTCCGCAACAATGGTCCTTAGATACTCCGCCCGTTCCGGCACCTGCAGGTTCAACAGTTTCTCAACCGCACGACAGTAAGCAAAATTGTTGTACATCGCGCAGACATAGTCCAGCCGATCCGTATGAGGAATGAACTGATGATAGGTCCCATCTTCAGCAAGCTTTTCAACTCCACGATGGAGATAGCCCATCACCGGAGTGGACTTCACCAGCCGCTCTCCTTCCAATTCTAGGATGACCTTGAGCACGCCGTGCGTGCTGGGATGCTGAGGCCCCATGTTGAGCAAGAGCTCCTCGGTCCGGAGCGTCGGAAGGGTCTCGCTTTCAGGATGCTCCGGATCGATCTTATAGACGGTAGTTCTTTGGTCTTCGAATGCCATACAGTTTCAGAATCCTAACGCGGCACTTCATCCAGAAACTCAAACGTGTCTCGCCACCCTTTGCCCCGCAATGGGAAATCTTTTCGCAGAGGGTATCCTTCGGTATAATCATCCGGCATGAGGATTCGCCGGAGATCCGGATGATTCCTGAATCGGATACCCATCATGTCGTAGACTTCACGCTCCATGAAGTCCGCACCTTTCCATAAATCTGTCAAGGAGTCCACTACACAATCCGACTCAGGCACCCGAGTTTTGAGCCTTATTCGCTGCCGCCTTCGCAGGGAATAGAACTCCCACACCACCTCAAATCGTTCTTCGTCGTCGGGCCAATCCACCGAGCTCACATGGACGATATAGTCAAAATCCATCCAAGGATCCTCGCGCAAGAATTGGGCGACCTCGTGAAGCTTGTCCCGCGAAACCGTCACAGCCACATCACCGCGCCACTCCATCAAGCTGGCAACTCCAGCTGAAAAAGTCTGCTGAATACGGTCAAGCAATGGATGCATGCGAGCCTCAGACTTTCAAATTAGTCTTGACCTGATCCGGCTGAGTCACAAACACGGGCTTTTGCATAATGCGCTCTTGCAGTTTTAGGATGCCATCCAAAAGGGCCTCAGGGGTCGGAGGGCAGCCGGGCACATAAATATCGACGGGAATAAATCGGTCGACTCCCTGCACAACGGGATAACTGTCGTAAATGTTCCCAGAGGTGGCACAAGAACCCATCGCAATAACATACTTAGGTTCCGGCATCTGGTCGTAGATCTTTCTAATAACCGGCGCCATCCGACGGCACACCGTACCGGCCACAATCATCAAATCAGACTGCCGCGGCGAACCACGAAAGACTCCCGCCCCAAACCGGTCCATGTCGTACCGTGAAGAGACGGCCGCCATCATCTCAATGGCACAGCAGGCCAGCCCGAAAGTCATAGGCCAGAGGGAGCCTTTTCTCGCCCAATTCACAGCCTTTTCCAGAGATCCTGTGATGATATCCGGAACCCCGTCCTTTTCATGCCGCCCCAACTGAATCAGCCCCATACAGTCCTCAATCCCACTCCAGCGCACCTTTTCGCCAGGCATAAACATACGCCACGACGAATAGTCCGATAAAAATCATCATCTCGACTAACCCAATGACCCCGATCTGCTTGAAGACAACCGCCCACGGATAGAGAAAGATGACCTCAATATCGAAAATGACGAACAACATCGCAAAAATATAATACCTCACAGGGAATGGCATACGAGCATCTGAAAATGGTTCGGATCCACATTCGTAAGTCGTTAATTTTTCAGGCTCTGGGTATCTAGGTTGGACAAAATAACTGATGATCAACGTCACCACCCCAAAAGCCAAGGTCACAAAAATAAACAGAAGGATCGGGAAGAACTTCGTCAAATACGCAAGAAGAATTTCAGCTTCGTCTATCTCCATCTTTTCTCACAAGGCATTGACCGTGAAAGGGTATTCCACATCCATGCATGGAATCTTAGTGCCCATATCTCAGGGATAGCAAGAGAACAAAGGACCTAATCGCGGTCGCCCCGAAAGCCCTACCGAGAAAGAGTGACGGTAATCCTGAGGTTGTGAGTGGGTCGGTAGTCTTATCCGGCCCAGACTCAGGAATCTGGCGCAGGGTTACATTCGATGTGTCGATCAACCTGCCAAAGCTCGGTCCCGTATGGGTGAAAACCATCCCACTCGATTTGTAGAGGAGAAAAGATCTTAACCTTTCTGCGTCGATGGATCTGTGTCTCGATTCGGTCAGTAGGGCTGAAGTTCTTAGAGAGATACCCTGACTTTACGCGACCATTCATAGTTTCCTCGCTCCGCCAATATCCTCAGGGAGTGTTAGCTTGAGACCCATGTGGGCCTCAAGCTAACACTCAGGGGAAGCCTCGGTCAAATTCATATCAATCAAGCTCAAATTCTTGACAATACAGCGACTTTTGCTATGGTTTTGCAAGAGACTCTAGCCCAAAAGGAACAACCTATGAAAACCTTGGCATGCTTTGTCTTACTTCTATGCATGAATATCGGCGTCTCACTCGATGGGGCACAAGCCCAGGTATCAGACTTCGATTCCGTTCGGTTAGGAGACCCAGCGCTCGCGTTCGCCAGTGGGTCTATCCAGAAAACTTCCCCGATCGATGGGACCGTGAACTTGGTGACCGGTGATAATCAGTCCACGGGCAATCGAATGCTTTTAGGCAAGGGAGATTCGCTCTATCTCAGGCTAAACACCTCGACTGATGTGGCGGTTGGAGATCTTTTTACGGTGTACCGACGCGTTCGTAAGGTGTTTCATCCAGTGACCCAGGAATATCTCGGCTTCGTTGTGAATCGATCAGCAATTGTGAAGGTAACAGCGGCCGATCATGCCCTGACCACAGCAGAAACCGTTACCAGCTATGGCCCTATCTCTCCTGGTGACCCAGTGGTGAGATTTGCTGCTCCAACTTTAGATCTCGAGCCAAGCCCCGTGGAGAACGTTTCCAATCTCGACGGCATGATCATTGAGCTCCAGGCTGACCGATCTATGACACTGGTTGCACAATCTAACGTTGTGTACCTGGATCGGGGCAGGGAGGATGGATTGAGGGCCGGTGATCTTCTCGATATCCAGCGTTACAGCGCAGGACTTCCTTCGCGAACAATCGGCAAACTCATGGTACTGACGGCTGAACCACACACCGGTGTGGCCAAAGTCCTTAAAGCCAACACGCGCGTTATGAAAGGAGATCGGTTCAGGCTCGTTGAGTCGGCTGCGCCCATGCTGCAACCTCTCGCAACAAACGAGGAATCCCCTGTAGCGGTGGCCGGCGAACAGGCCAGTCATGTGGTCCCGGGAGATCTGGTAGCCAGCAAGCTCAAGGCACAGGATGCCTCTGGGCAAAGTCGCCTTAACCTTGGCGAGCTCGCTAAGTTTCTGCACTACGACTCAGGAGACGCAGCCATTAAGCCTGAAAGTTACACGATACTAGATCAGTTGATTGAATACCTCCACACAAGTGGCGATACGAGGCTGATCCGAATCGAGGGTCATACGGATAATGTGGAGATCGGCCCTTCCCTCAAATCACGGTATCCCAGCAATTTGGAATTGTCCAAGGTGCGCGCAAACGGCGTCCTTCGGTATCTTCTGGAGAAGGGCGGGGTGGAATCATCTCGTATCATCGCCGTGGGGCTTGGGGATAGCAAGCCAGTCGGCACGAATACGGTCGAGGAGGGTCGCACGAAAAATCGGCGCGTGGAGATTGTTCTGTATAGTCCAGACGCTGATACCTCAAAACCTCAACCTAATGTTGAGACTCAAACGCAGTCGAAAGGTGGCAACCTTTCCACCTTAAATGCGCGCGATACCAGCGACCAGCAGGCCCCTGCAGGCGCTGCCCTCTCCGACAGGGATGATTCCCCTCATAGCGGAACCCTGTCGGTAGGCGATTCTTCACAGACTTCTGGAAGAGGTGGCGCAAGCGCCGAGACCGGCTCCGATCCGAGTGGCGCAACATCGACAGACGCGAACCAACAAGATCTGCCTCAGCAACCGGCTGGAACATCCGCAGACTAACCTTGATAGTTGCCAGGGATTCAAAGCGTTGAGTCCCTGGCTTACAAGATCCTTCCATCAGACCTCTTCCTCAAGTACGCCGGCATACCCGGTATTCTTCGTTGTGCTCCACTGATAGAATAGAGGATGGCTTTCGATCGGAATTTCACCGCCGTGAGGCGAACGGACGCACTCTATGCGGATGTGATTGTTCCACGTCATATCTCGAAGTGCTTTACCTATCTCGTCCCTCCGACCTTGGCTCCAGAGATTGGCGCCGGAAGCCGCGTCCTTGTTCCATTTGGACGTGTGATGCTGGAAGGAGCAGTCGTTTCGCTGGCCAATGAACTTCCGGCCGAAATACATGCCGCTTCTCTTAAGGTAATCTCTTCTCTGGTTCAAGACAACCAAGACCCTTTACTGTCCCCCGAGCTGCTCCAACTGTCCCGAAAGATCGCTAATTATTACGTTGCGCCCTGGGGCCAATGTCTTCGGCTAGTCTTTTCTCCACTCGCAACGCAACAGGCTAGCGCGACTCGATATATTGTCACTCCCCAGGGACGTGTAGCATTAGTGAGCGGCAGCTGCCCCGACGACTTGCGACCGACTCTTCAGCGAATTGCCCGTCGAACAAAGGGACTCTTGTCATCGACACTGGATCCGACTCGACGAGGTAGCAACCGACGGATGATCGATACACTCGTCACAAATTCGTGGCTCGCTCGCGCATCTTTGGACAGGGCCAACGCCGATCATCGGAAACAGTCTGAGAAGCTCATGGCGTACAAAGGTGATGATGGAATACCCATGGATACCGCTCTGCTTACTGCGACCATTCCGGACGCGGATGTATCGTGGAAAGCGCGCGTCACCCAATGTATTCACAGCCACCATGTGCAGAAACTCGTTCTGCATGCTCCATGGCCACATCGAATCAGAAGGCTTGCCGACGCCATTCAGCAAGCGCACTCCCTGAACCGTTCCACCATTGTGATTGCCGGCGAGATCGCGAGAGTAGCCTGGCTCAAACAGCTGCTCTCAACGCTCACCGGGCTTCAGATTACCCTTGCACACTCGTCCTTGGGATCAGACCAATTGAAACAGAGTCATGGTTCAATACCAACGATTGTCGTAGGAACCCGTTCCGCCATTTTTGCACCCATCAAATCGATTGGACTGATCTGGATCGAAGGAGAGGAAGACTCTGCCCTCAAAGAACCTCAGGAGCCTCGATATCATGCCCGTGAGGTCGCAGGGCTGAGGGCCGAGAGCGAGCAGGCACTCTTGGTACTTGCCTCCGCGCATCCATCCCTCGAGTCAAAATTCAACGCCGCAGCCGAGCATCACTACGTATCGCACGATGTGGCCCTTCAACCAAAGATCGAGCTCGTTGACCTCCGCAAGGAGCCGGGAGGGACCCTATTCAGCCACAAACTGATCTCGGCGATGCAAGAAGCACTTGGAAATCATCGGAAAATACTGCTCTTTCTCAATAGAAAAGGGTATGCAACGACCTTGGTGTGTCGCGATTGTAGCTGGGTGCCTCGCTGCGCCTCGTGCGCCGTGCCGTTCACCTACTATCGGGAGGCCGCCCGCCTGGCTTGCCGTTACTGCGGTGGCTCGGATGCGGTGCCTGATTCCTGTCCTTTATGCCATGCGTCCCGCGTGAGTCCCATAGGAGACGGCACTGAGCGAGTCGAAACCGAAACCCGTCGCTTGTTTCCACAGGCCAAGATTGCCCGGATTGATGGTGACACGCTGCGTCGACCCGCGTCCGCCCGCCAGCTGTGGGAGTCCGCCAGATCAGGGGCCTGGGATATCCTGATCGGGACGCAAGCGCTGTTTCGCAGAGAACCACTCCCTCAACATGGACTGGTAGGAATTCTTCACGCAGATTCTGGCTTGCATGTCTCTGATTTTCGCTCAGCCGAGCGGACCTACCAGCATCTGATAGATGCCGCAAGCCTAGCCTGTTCGGCCTCGAGCGGAGGTCGAGTCATCGTCCAGACACGCTTCCCCGATCATCATGCCGTCCAAGCGCTGCTATTGGGAAACCCCGATCACTTCTACGAAGAAGAGCTTGCGGCGCGCCGACTTTTGCACTACCCACCGCTGTGCCATATCGCCGAGCTTTCGGTCATTGGAAAGAATCTTGAGATTGTCCAGGAGGCCGCGAAGCAATGGGCTACAGAACTTGGTCGGAGTACCTGTGACCATGAGTCTCTGATCGTGCTAGGGCCGGTACCGACCATAAACAGACGGTCTCGAAACCATCATCACCGCTTGCTGGTAAAGGCAGCCGATTGCCGGACGCTGAGTCGTCGGGTCCATGGTTCTGTGCAGGGCTTGGAGCAACAGTACCGAAGAGGACAGATCAAGTTTGCCATCGACATAGACCCGGTTTAAACTGGCCAAGGTTAACCAAGTTTTTTTTTCTTCTTAGTAGACCCTGATCCTAACAACGAGGCGGGGCGGTCTTTGGACGGTGCTGAATCAGCTTTGCGGGCTCGATTGAACAACCCGTAAGAGAACGATACCCAAAACACAGATGAAAAGAGCCCCAGGACGACGGCCGATAGAATCGTTCCCATATCCGCTTCAAGAAGTGCGTCCGATGTTCCTTTGAGTTGTAGCATCAACACCACCGGCCATACAAAGCTTTCTATGCCGAGCAACAGCGTCGACCATGCCCATATTTTTGAGATCGAATCCCCCATCACCCATAGGAACAGTCCCACGGCGAAAGCCCATCCGAGCACGATGAACGGAGAAACACTTCCCCAAATCAGCCAGAACCCGACAGCAGCGACCGCGGTACCAAGGGCAAGATTCAGAAGTCTCATGGTGAAGATAAGACTGACACGAAAGTGCGGAGTCTGACGGGACCGATTTGTGATGTCAATGGGGAGAAGGCACGCGCGAAGAGAGTACTCGTCTAGTTCATCATTTCCGCGGCTACCGTATCAAGGAGAACCTTGAGCTCGAAAGGCTTTTGTAATGTCCGTGCAACACCAAGCATTGTGGCAATGTCCAAGAAATTGACGACGCCCATCGCTTCACATCCTCCTGTCATGGCTAGCACACGAGCATCGTGAAATTCACGACGGAGCATGATAATTCCTTCTAACCCATCTTGTTCAGGCATCAGGATGTCTATGATCACGAGATCCACTGACTTCGTGCGATATCGCTCAAACCCCTCTTTCCCATCGCGGGTTTCTTCAACCTCTTAGCCCGCTTGCCCCAGAGTTTCTTTGATGAGGTGCCGAACTTGATCCTGATCGTCAACCACGAGGACCGACGGCATCCGAGACCTCGATGGGTAACGAGGATGGTTCTTGGTCTACCGGCCTGGATACCGAGTAGGACGACGCATGGTCTATGGCGCGACGAATCCGATGGATTACCTCGCGCGCTTTTCGTCCCGCTGCGATCACTTGGATAAGGTGGCGATGGGCTTTGGTCTCAGCGGGGATCAACGCCAGCGCCAACTCGCTGAAGCCCAGTATTGCCGTAAGACTATTGTTCAGCTCATGAGCAATACCACCGGTCAAAGTTCTCATGGTTTCCATTTCCTTCACGACTCGTACCACCATTTCGCTATGCACACGATCCGTGATATCAACAACCATCCCTATCGTTCGCATGGGTCGCCGCATGCTTCCCTCACCGTCAAACTGTGTGAGAGTACGAAGACTGACGTGCCGGATGGAACCATTCGGCCTGACTAGTCGGTGCTCAACCGTGTACAGCCCCTCTCTCTTCGGATCAGGGGTATGCAAGGCCGCGCTGTACATCTTCTCTCGATCACCGGGGTGAACCAGTTCCAGATAGCGCTCGAACGAAGGCGATTCCTCAGAGCTCACTCCATAGATCTCACGCAAGATCGGCGACCAGCGGTGGGTGTTCGTCCGGTGATCGTACTCGAAGATTCCCACTCGTCCTGCCAGGACCGCAAGATCAAATCGTGTCTCGATATCCACGAGCGATTGTTCGGCCTTCTCGCGAGTCGTGAGATCGTTCATGGTGAGTAAGATCGTCCTTCCTTTAGATAGATGCACAGGGTGAAAGCAGATTTTGACTGGGAATTCTGTACCATCCTTGCGACGTCCGTGCAATTCTTGACTGATGTCCAGGGGACCTGCTGCGATGGATGCAAGACAGACGGCACGTGCTTCCTGCTGCTGCTCCCGATTTCGTGCTGAGAGCAAGCATTCGATAGGTCGCCCTAACAGCTCTTCGCGAAGATAACCGAACATTCGTTCGACGTTGCTATTGACGAGAGAAATAGTGCCATCTTGCCGAACCATGAGCATGCCGTTGGGAGCCGCCTCCATGACCGTTTTAAATTGAAGGTCTCGGTCATCAGCCATAGCCGCGATCAGTTTGTAGTCGGTGATGTCCTCAATCGTTCCTGACATCCGAATTGGTTGGTCTGAGGAACCGCGAAGGAGCACTCCCCGACAACGGACAAATCGAACATCGCCACCCGGTTGAATAATTCTACATTCGATATCATATGGGCGGTCTGAGCTGAACGTTTCCTCCACCAAGGTAAGAACGCGATCACGGTCTTCTGGATGAAGGGCCTTTTTAAAGGTCTCATACGTTGCCGGGACCGAACGCGGTTCGTATCCAAAAATACGATAGTGCTCTTCCGACCAAATCTCGGCACCATTGCTGTTTGCCCATCCCCAGTGACCACTCTCCGCGATGGCCGGACCTTGCTCCAGCTGATTTCGGTTGTGGAGTGATTGGGCTTCAGGTTGCCTCTGGCGAGAAATGTCCGAAAAACGGATTAGAACAGACTCTTTTCCATTCCACATGATTGGAGCCACAGACAGTTCAACAACAACTCCCTGCCCATCACGCCGTAAGAATTGCGTTTCCAGACGCCTGGTCAACTGACTTGATCCCACTGTCTGTACAATCCAGAGACGTACCGCCTCCTGCAACTCACCGTACACGATATCGAGATACTGACTACCGATGACTTGTTCGGCCGATTCGGCCCCGAGGATCTTCAGACCAGTCCTGTTGGCATAGACAACCTCGGACTCCGTCGTGACTAGCATACCGTCAGAAGCGAAATCACACAGAAATGTCGGAGAAAGCGCTTGATGAACTCCTGTTTCCTCCCGCAGGAGACGGGACACATCTCTCATCACCCAGATAACCGACCGCACACGTCCTGTCCGGTCCTCAATCGGCGACAACGTGACCTCATTCCAAAACGACGTTCCGTTTTTTCGGTAATGGCGCAACAACACGCGGCACGCTCGTCCGTCGTGGAGAGCCAATGCGAGCTTTTCGATCGACGCGCGATCGGTTGCGGGACCGTTCAATATCGCCGTGGTTTGGCCAACCACGTCATGCTCAGCATAGCCGGTCAACAACAGGAACGACGGATTCACATAGATGACGGGATGATGGGGGAGCATCGCATCCGTCACAAGGACGCCGCAGTTTGTCGCCGCGATGACCCTTGACTTCAACACATTTTCCCGGTGCTCTCGACTTGCGATCCAGAGGGAGAGACCCACGAGTAGGAGCAACCCTAGGAAGAGACCAGCCGTCATGCGGGACAACCTCCCGGTAGACATAACCTGGTGACTTGCGACTACAACTACCCAGAGTTAGCCTATAAGAATTGCGGGAGACTGCCCAGAGATGAAGGTCGGACGGCGAGTAGAATTTTGCCCCTACAATACTAGAGCCGAATGTTGTGGCCTCAGCCCTGCCGCTTGACGAAGAAAGCAGCAGCCTGCGTGCGGCGTGTGATGCGAAGCTTCTGAAAGACGTTCGCGAGATAGTTTTTCACGGTTTTGTCACTGAGCCCGAGGGCAACGGCAATTTCCTTGTTGGTCTTCCCCTCGGCAACCAATGCCACGACCCGTTCCTCCTGAGATGAAAGTTGGTCGGTCCCTAGAGTCGATGGTAGATCGTGAAGTCCTCGCAACCACCTGAGAGCCCTTTCGGTCACGGTAGAGTCTAAGATGGATTGGCCCTTGGCGACTGATCGGATGGCTTCCAGCAATCCCGGGGAGTCGATTTCCTTCAGCACGTAGCCATGGGCGCCGGCGAGCACTGCGGCAAGCACCGAATCGTCATCTGCATAGGATGTCAGAAAAATGACCCTGGTGGCGGGAAGTGCTCCCAGAATCTCTCGGCAGGCATCGACACCGGAACCATCCGGGAGACGCACATCCATCAAGATGACGTCCGGTTTCAGCTTCTGAGCCTGTTGAACAGCATCGGCCATGGTGCTGGCTTCCCCCACCACAGTGATGCCCTGGTTTTGAGCCAGAACGGTCCGAAGCCCCACGCGAATCACTTCGTGATCGTCGACAAGCAACACACGAATGGTTTGAACTTGAGTTTTAGTTGTCAGCATAGTGACCATCCTTTGGAAGATCGAGTAAGATTTTCGTCCCCTCCCATGGTTTCGATTGAAGGGCAAACGATCCTCGGACCTTTTGAGCCCGTGCTGCCATGTTCCCTAACCCGTGACCAACGCCTTGAGCCGACCGCGTATCAAACCCGATGCCATCGTCACGAATGGTGAGACGAATCGTGCGGACGAGCTCCCGAAGCGAGACCATGATCCGTGTGGCTCGGCTGTGCCGCAACGCATTACTCAGTCCTTCCCGAACGACATTCATAATATGAAGTGCTTGTTCGGTTGATAGGCGACGTGCTGCCGCATCGTCGATCCGTATGACACATTTCGTAGGAGAAGAACCAGACATAGAGTGGACCATGGTTCGTAGTGCCGTTGGAAAATCCCCGCCCTGGATAACCTGAGACTCAAGACCTGCTATAAAATTACGAACCTCTCCCATCACTTGATTGAGCTGCCCAATCGCTTGATCGAGCGTGGTCATGAATGTTGACGCAATCTGTTCTGGCTGTTGCCGGATCATCGGCTTACAACCCTCTAACCCAAGCCCCACGGCATATAACGATTGGAGAATGCCGTCATGGAGATCCTGACTGATGCGCTCCCGCTCTTGGAGCGCGACGCTTAAATCTCGTTCCCGCTGCAGCAATATCTCCTCCATTCTCTTGCGCTCAGTAATGTCCGTTGCCGCACCAAGCACCATGTGAACCTGCCCCTGGTCGTCATAAATCGGCCTTTTGATGGTCTGCAACCAACGAGTGTTGCCTTTCACATCGGTCAATTTTTCCTCCGGGATAAACCAATCTCGTCCGGAATTCATTACCTCACGGTCATTCTCCCGAAAGAACTCCACCTCATCCGCATTGAGATTGAAATCAGCGTCTGATTTCCCGATCAGGTCATCCACGGTCGTCCCATACCAATCGGCAACCGCCTTGTTGGCCACCGAAAACCGTCCTTCACGGTCCTTGGCAAAAATGAGGTCCGGGTCCGTGTCGATGACTTGTCGCAAAAACGTATGGGAACGGCGAAGCTCAGCCTCGGCTCGTTTGCGTTCTCCGATGTCCCTCAAGATCGCACAGCCATATTCTTTCCCATCATACTGCAGATAATTGAAGGTGACCTCCATATCCAGGATCTCACCGGTGCGCGACCAATACTTTGCCTCAAATGCCAATGCTCCCCGGTCTTTCAAGTGACCCCAATGCTCCGGCCATCGTTCGACAGGAAAATTAGGATCGATGTCATGTACCGTCATCGCCATCAAATCCTGCCGTGAATACCCCAACATTCGGCAAGCGGTATCGTTGACGTTGAATATCCGAGCGGTCGGATCCAGCCACAACATCGCTTCCACTGCCTGATCAACGGAAAACTGGGTCAACCGGAGCGCTTTCTCCATGCGCTTCCTCTCAGTGATATCGTCCCCGACCGTGACAGAGCATTGCGTGCCGTTCAGCATGATCAGTTCGGACGACAACAGACACTGACGGACTTCGCCGCTCTTGCTCCGCAGGTTCACTTCCACGTTACGGACCGATCCCACGCGTTTCAACAGCTCAAGGTATCGGGTCCGTTCTTCCACAGAATCCCAAAGCCCTATCTGTACTGTCGTGTGCTCCACCACTTCTTCCTTACAATACCCGAACAGCTGGCACGCAGCATCATTGACATCGACCACTCGTCCAGTGTCCAGCTCGCTGATGACGACCGGATGGGGGCTGGCTTGAAACGCCTTGGCAAAGCGTTCTTCGCTATTACGCAACGCTTCCTCCGCTGCCCTTCGCTCCGTAATATCGCTCGCAACGGTAACCACACACAGCGTTCCATTGAGCTCCGCGAGATCAGCGGAGGTCAGAAAATAGCGCAGCGCACCCGTTTTGGCCTTTAGAGCAAACTCCATGTTGCGCACCGGCTGTCCAGCTTTCAGACGCTCGATGACCCGCACTCTATCTTCAAGATTCGGCCAGATGCCTAGCATCAACGTGGTCTTGCCGATCACTTCCTCTCGACCAAAACCGAACGCCTCTAGACAGGCATCATTCACCTCGAGACAAAGGCCCGTTCCTACCTCGGTAATCCCGATTGGATGAGGACTCGCCCTAAAGGCTTTGGAGAATCGCTCCTCACTTTCCCGAAGAGCTTGTTCGGCTTGCTTACGCTCCGTGATATCGTCGCACACGATCAGGGCCAACGGTTCGCCAGCCTGGTGCAGCACACGTGCAAACTCGCGTACCCAGAGCACCGTGCCATCGCCTCGTACCTTCCGAAATTCCCATTGCACGACTCCATCCGGGTGACAAAAGAACGCGTCCATCTCGGCACAGACGCGCTCTCGATCTTCTTCAAAAAATATGGCCGCCACTGACTTCCCGACAAGATCTTCGACGCGATAACCCAAGTACTGCGCGCCATACTGGTTGACAGACCTGACGATTCCCGCTTTGTCCACAGTGAAGTACATAGAGGGAGTCTCATCATAGAGCGCACGGTATCGTTCCTCGCTTTGACGCAGGTCATCCAGGGCGGATTGGCGATCCAGCTCACCGCCAAGCCACCGTGCCATGAGTTGAATGAAATCTTTCTCGGCCTCGGTAAAATCTCTTTTCCTGGGTTCAACTCCCACAAAACACAGGGTCCCGTAGGTACGCTCTAGTCCACTGATCACGGTGCCGATGTACGATTCCAACTTCAGTGCAGCATAGGCTGGGTGTCGCCGCCACTCTGAAGAAGCACCGGCGTGTTCGAAGCTCAGAGGTCCACCTCGGCGAAGTGTCTCGCTGCAGTACGTCTGGCTCAGAGGCACGCGCATACCCTCGTAGAAGACCGCACTGGGCGCGTTCACCTGCCGTACCTCTAACTCTTCACCCCGGGCAATGGTCTCCATCCCCATCGGCAGGTCGAAGATACGGCACCCGAGCTGAAGCATGGCTTCGACTCGATCCTTGAACGACTGCCCCTGGGCGGACGAGATATCATGAAGCGCCCGAATTGCTTGTCGACTCTTCCAGAGACCCTGTTCCGCCTGCCTGCGTTTCGTAATGTCTTTACTGACTGTGATCATGCAAGATTTGCCGTGGTACTCGATTCGCTCCGCGGACACAAGGTAATCACGGCATTCCCCGTCGGCTGTATGAAAGACTGTTTCCAAATTGCGGATCGAACCCTCCCGCTTCAACCTCTCTACGAAGCGGATCTGATCATCCGGCGTCAACCAATGCTCAATCTCGTCTCCCTTTCGCCCGACCACTTCCTCTCGAGTGTATCCAAGACTGGAGAGACAGGCGTCATTGACATCCAGCCATCGGCCGGAGTCAAGTTCCACCAACATCATCGGATCAGGGCTAGACCGGAACGCTTTCGAAAACAGTTCCTCGCTGGCCCGCAGGGCTTCCTCCGTCTGCTTGCGTTCTGTGACATCAACGGTCGCACCAATTACGTGGGTCAAATGTCCGCTCTGGTCACGCACACCATGGCATCGAACATCAGTCCAAATCGTGGAACCGTCTTTCTTCACCATGCGCAGCTCGTAGTGGCACTCATCAGCTGCTCCGCTTTGCATCAGCTCCCAATGCTGCATGGCGATCGGCTGGTCGTCCGGATGGACCATGTTCAACCAGGCAAAGGGATCGGTTGAAAGTTCATCGGGGGCATAGCCAAACAGAGCCTTCAGATTGGCATCCCCATGGTATTGCCCCTTTACAACATCTAACTCCCATACCCCGACTTTGCCGATAGCGGTGGCACGCGCGTAGCGATCCTCACTGGCCTGCAATTCAGCCGTACGCTCGATGACTTTGCGTTCCAATTCATCATGCGCACGTCGGAGGGCTTGCTCTGCTTGTTTGCGTTCCGAGATGTCTTGAAACGTTCCGTAGGCCCGAACTGCTCGACCTTCCAGGGCATCGACCTTGCCGGTAGCGCGCACTGCAATCCGACGTCCCTTTGTCGTGATGAGTTCCAACTCGAGATCCCAAGATACCCCCTGTGTCACACCCTTTTCGAACGCCTCGGCAATCACGGGGCGGCTTTCTGGTGTATAGAAATCGAACGCGTTTTCTACAGTCGGCCTGCACAGTTCCGGCGTCGTATCATGTAACTGGTACGTTTCATCACTCCACCGTAACCGATTTGTCACGAAGTCTAGCTCCCATCCCCCAATCTTTCCGATCGCCTCGGTCTGGGCCAGGAGCGCGACCTGTTGTTTATGATGCGTAATATCCTCCGCAATACACGCAATCCAATGCTCCCACCCAGCCATTCTGACCCTCCGGTCGGCAATCCAGCGGATACAGCGATCCCGTCCCACGATCCGGTACTCACAATAGAAGACCGCTGTCGTCCCTCCAGCAAGAAAGCGATCGTGGTTTGCCTTCACTCGCATCCGATCCTCCGGATGGATCGAGTCGAGCCAGAGAGACCAATTGCGATATATCTCTTCGCGCTCAATGCCCCAGATGAAGGTGAAAGCGGCATTGACATAAATGACTTTCTTTCCATCCCGTGTAATCTCCGATATCCAGAATGCCGAACCGACCGACTCGGCAAACTGCTGGAAACGCGCCTGGCTCTCCCGCAACGCCTCCTGTGCACGATTACGCTCGGTGATATCAGTCGCAATGGCGCCGATGGCAGAGAGATGCCCAGCGGCATCAGTCACAGGGAATTTGACCACGAGATTGGTATGGGCCCCATCTTGCTGTTGCGTGACCTCCTCGAACTCCTGTCCTCGTCCACTCGCTAACACCTCTCGATCATGCGACTGAAACTGATCGGCTTGTTCGGGTGAAAACAGTTCCCGATCCGTCTTTCCTATGGCCATGCCGGGAGCCAGCCGGAAAACCTCGTTGAATCGTCGGTTGGTATACAGATAGCGACCGTCGTGATTCTTCAGGCAAGTGACGTTCGGCGCGTGATCAACAAATTGCCGAAAGCGCTCTTCGCTCCGGCGTAACGCCTCCGTTCGGTCGCACACCTGTCGTTCTAGCGTAGTATTGAGTGCGGCGACCGCTTCTTGCGCCGCCTTGCGCTCAGTGATATCGGAAAAGAAACCCAGGATGGCGGGTTTGCCGTTCCACGTGATCCGTGCTGCTTCTACCTGAACCGGAACCGGTGTTCCGTCTAACTTTAGATACATTCGCTCTGCGCTATGAACGGACACTCCTCCGCTCAACAGCCGTGTCACATTCTCGCGGACTTCTTGATGATAGTCAGGATGGATGAACTCGAATGTCGGCCGGTCAAGAATTTCCTGCACATCCGACGCCCCCATGAGAACCGCGCCCGTATGATTGACATAGACGGTTCGTCCTTCGCAGAAAACGAATACACCCGAAGGGGAAAGTTCGACCAAGGCGCGGTATCGTTCTTCGCTCTCCCGCACCGTCTCCTCCATCATTTTGCGATCGGTAATATCTGTATGCGAACCAAGGAGGCGGATCTGGCGACCATCTGGTTCCCTCACAAATGAGGCACGGGCTTCGATCCACCGGTACGTCCCATCCTTGTGTCGCAGGCGAAACTCCTGCCGATACTCTCCCGGACGTTCACGTACATAATCCCGCAGGTACGCAATGGCGCGATCATGATCTTCTGGGTGGAGCAGCACCTCCCAGGTCTCGAATGAGTCCGTGAGCTCCATCTTTTCGTACCCGAGTTGACGTTTCCATTCCTCTGAAAAGGCCACATCGTTCGTTTCCGTGTTCCAATCCCACAAGCCAGTACTTGACGCCTGCAGCGCTTGCCACAGCTTCTCCTTTGAGGTTCGCAGCGCCTCCTCAACATGCTTCTGTGTAGTAATGTCCAGCATGCTACCGGACATGGAAACCGGGCGACCGCTGGTATCACGAAAGACTTCGCCACGGCAGTTGAGCGTTCGAATCTCACCGTTTGGATGCAGAATTCGACATTCCACATCGAAGATAGCCCGTCCTGCCAGAGCATTGTTGATCGCCTCTCGCACATGTCTATAATCATCCGGATAGAGTGCGCGCAAGAACGTTTCGTGGGTCACTGTAACGGTTCCTGGTTCGTATCCAAACAGTCTGTATTGTTCATCTGACCACCACACGTTCCCACTCTCTATGTCCCAGTCCCAGCTGCCGAGGTGCGCCAAGGCTTGGGACTCAATCACATGACGTTGCTGATGATTCAGTCTGGTTTCCACCTGGCGTCGCTGGAGTTCAGCTCCGGCTCGTGACGCAAAGACGGTCATAAGCGATTTCAGTCGGTGGGTATGACGCAAGGGCTTGGTATCCATGACCACGAGCAGCCCAATGATGGATCCATCTTTGGCACTGAGCGGTACTCCGCAATAGCCCTCGACCCGCAACTGGCCCAATCGTTCAAATGTCGGGAACGACGCTCGTACGTCCCGCTCGAAGCACGCAAAAGAATGGCTCAGTGCTGATTCGCAGGGTGTGCCGACCAGAGGATATTCGAAATTCTCGACGAGGGAGCCTCCTGAAGCGACGGCAATGGTACGAATGGTCTTGGCGGCCTCTCGTTGGACCTCTCCGACGATTGCGTACTGCACGCCAAGCGCCGAGCACAGATGAAGCACCAAGGTTTGAAAAAAGTCCTCACCGGTCTCCGCTGCAGTACCGGCGACGATGGCACGAAGCATCTCGGATTGCTCGCGCAGGCCTCGTAGCTCATCGTCCAACTGTTGATTTTGATGGCGGAAGGCCTGGTCCCGTTGGGTCAATTCACGCGCTAAGTCGGCAACCTGCCGTCGCAACAGATCTAATTCGGGAGGATGGCTTGTCGCACTCATGATCGGACTCCTTGCTGCGCAACCAACGACAATCGGGCGAGAATCGCCAGGCTCACGGGGGTGGCTTGGCGCACGTCTCGACACGCTGAATGAAAGTGGCTTTCGCCAAGAAAAACTCTTCGTCCAAAGTCCAGTTACTGGTTCCTAAGAAAAGGTCCCAATGAGGCGGTCAGTGTCCTATGAGAGTGGATGAAAGTCTAGATCCGAATGGCCCAGGGCCTTCAAGATATGAGGTGCACGCGGAGGGGGGCGAAACATGCTACCGAGGGTGGGATGTGACCCCACACGGCGTTGGCCTTAGATCGCTCTTATGGTCGTGTGAGTTGGAGTCACTCTGGTATCTTTTTGAAGATCCAGCAGAATTCTTGTCCCTTTACCAGGTTCCGATCGTACGGCGAACAACCCGCCAACTTTTTGGGCCCGCGCCGCCATGTTCTCCAACCCATGACCAACGCCTTGGACCGACTTTGGGTTGAAGCCGATGCCGTTGTCGATAATAGTCAGACGGATAGACCCGATTAGCTGTCCTAATGACACCGTCATGCGTGTGGCCTGGCTGTGACGGAGGGCATTACTCAACCCTTCCCGCACGATATTGATGAGATGGAGCGCCGACTCGGTTGAGATATAACTCCCAGCCTCGTCGTCGATCCGTACCCGGCACGTGGCTGAAGAAGAACCGCACATGGTTTGGACCATGGTCCGCAAGGCAGTCGAGATGTCACCTCCTTGCATGAGGTGGGACTCAAGACCCATAATGAAATTCCGTACTTCTCCCATTACGTAGTTGAGTTGCCCAATTGCCTGATCCAGTGTCATAACAAGCTTATCAGCGATGTATTCCGGTTGTTGTGCGATCAGCAGCTTACATGTCTCTAACCCGAGTCCGGTCGCATAGAGAGATTGGAGAATACCATCGTGGAGGTCTCGGCTGATCCGTTCCCGCTCCTGAAGGGCGACGCTCAGATCTCGTTCCCGTTGTAGGAGCATCACCTCCATCTGCTTGCGCTCCGTAATATCGGTCGCCGTACCAAGCACCATGTGGGCCCGTCCATGTTCATCGACAATCGGCCGCCTGATCGTCTGCAACCAGCGCGCCTTTCCAGACCAATCCGTGATCTTTTCCTCAGCGACAAAACAGTCCTGCAAGGAATTCATGACCTGGAGATCCTTCTGGCGGATGAACTCCACCTCTTCTAAATTGGGGTTAAAATCAGCGTCTGACTGACTGATGAGGTTCTCCACCGTGCTTCCATAACAATCGGCGACCGCCTTGTTGACCATCGTAAACCGCCCTTCCCGGTCCCTGGCGAAGATAAAATTCGGATCGCTGTCGATCACCTGCCGCAAGAAGGTGTGGGATCGGCGCAACTCGTCCTCAGTCCGCTTTCGATCGGTGATATCATCCCCAACCGTCACACTACATTGCATGCCATTTAACTCGATCAGTTCCGAGGATAGGAGAATCTGGCGGATTTCATCGTTTTTACTCCGCAGTTTCACTTCGATGTTCCGGACCGATCCCGTACGCTTCAGTACATCAACAAATTGTGTCCGTTCCTCGGCAGAATACCAAATTCCCATCTCCAGCAACGTGGTGTGTGCCTCAATTTCTTCCCGGCGATACCCCAACAACTTAAGCGCAGCATCATTGACATCCACTAGCAGACCAGTCTCTATCTCGCTGATGACAATAGGATGGGGGCTCGTCCTGAACGCCTTAGCAAACCGTTCCTCACTTGCACGCAGGGCCTCCTCGGTCTGTTTACGATCAGTGATATCGGACACAAGGCCGAGGATGGCGGGTGTGCCGTTCCATGTGATTCGTGCGGCTTCAACGTGAACTGGGACTGGCGTTCCGTCGTTTTTGAGGTAGATTCGTTCCGCGCTATGGACGGACGCTCTCCCGGTGAGTAAGCGTTTCACGTTTTCACAGACCTCGTGGTGATAGTCCGGATGGATGAAATCGAGCATCGGTCGCTCGAGAATTTCATGGGGATCGTTTGCTCCCATGAGAATGGCGCCCCTGTGGTTGACGTACACGGTCCGGCTTTCACAGAAGACGAAGACCCCGGATGGGGACAACTCAACCAACGTTCGGTACCGGTCTTCACTCTCTCGCACCGCCTCCTCCATCCGTTTACGATCTGTGATGTCCAGGACGGAACCGGACATGCGACAAGGGGTTCCATTGTCGTCGCGTAGGACTTCGCCGCAGCAATGAATCGTCCGCACGTCGCCCTTTGGACGGACGATTTTGTACTCCAGATCCAAAGGCGCCTTTCCACCTAGAGCATCATTGATGGCCGTGACAACCCGGTCGTGATCGTCCGGGAAAAGTGCCGAGACAAAGATCTCAAAGGTCATGTGGTGCAATCCAGGATCACGACCGAAGATGCGGCATAATTCATTCGAACATCGAACCTCGCCAGTTTCGATCTCCCAATCCCAGCTACCCAGATGAGCCAGCGACTGAGCAACACGGAGGTGCCGAGTGCGTTCGTGCAGCACACTATCCCGTTCGGCCAGTTCACGCGCTAGATCGACGACCCGCTTGCGCAGCAGATCCAACACAGAAAGGTTACTGGTAGAGATCATCTGAGACTCCTTGCCGAGTGATAGGGACGGCGGATCGAAGAAAGGTTGAGGTTGCACAAACGAATGAACCTAGACGCGATAAGAGGGCAGGACGCAGCTTGGGATGAGGTGATCTCATCACATATCACTCAGGCGTGTGAAGATAGGCACAAGGCGGGTCCAGTGTCCTATGCGATAGGGCTGAAAGTCTAG
>CAZJOQ010000031.1:0-25270 GCA_964547625.1 uncultured Nitrospira sp. | reverse complement strand
CACAACGTGAGGGAACCCCAGCCGCATCCGAGTTCCAAAATCGTTTGCCCATTTAACAGACCCGCATGGAGGCAGGATTCACGTAAACCGGCAGCTTCTGCTTGGCCTAGGGTCCTCGCGTTGTCGGGCCAGAAGGCGCTGCTGTATTTGAGGTGGGGCCCGAGAACCTGCCGGAAGAACTCAACCGGAACCTCATAGTGCTGATCATTAGCTTTTTCCGGTACCACTGCGATGGGCGAACGGCGCATCTGGTCGATAAATTGCGCTTCCTTCAGTGCCGCTGTTCGAGCGTCGCCCGCCCGAATCTCCCGGAGGCGCTGCGTGAGCAACTGCCGAATCCCCCATCGGAGCACCACATCGGGGAACAGCGCCTGTTCGGCCAGGTTTAGTGCAAGACGAGTGAGATATTGCACGAGCTTAGCCTCCAAACAAACGTGCGCATATGGATACCGCGCTAGCCAGGGTCATGAAAAACGATTCACCTGCTCCGCTAAGGTGTTGGCGACTGAGTCGAGATCAAATGGCCAGGCGTAACGCAGTTCGACGTCAGGATACTGTGGCCGCAACTGATCAAGAATTTCCGGGATCTCAACTTCCGAATGCGAACCGCCTGGTGTGAACATCGTCGTCGTCACGGTAATATGGGTTGCCCCCTGCTTGATCAACGACTCGACTGATTCCTCCAACGTTGGGGCGCAAAACTCATTGTAGGCTACGGCAAAGAGTGCGCCGTTGAGTTGCGCTCGAAGGAGTGCCGCGACTTTTTCGAGACCCGCTTGATAGGGATCCGTCTCCGCAGTTCTCGGCCAGTGGCGGATCTTGGTGTCCAGCTCCAGTTCTTCCGCAGCGGGGAGAAGTTTCGCGGCACGCCGTTGCGCTTCCAATCGTTTCAGTTTCGTGACGAGTTCTTGTGGGCATCCCTTGGGAATGCCGCCGTGACCGACCAGAATCACTCCTCGTGTACTTGCCGTCATTTCCTCACTCCTCGCATTAAGACGTGTGTCTGTGTTCACTTACTCTGAACCCACCGTTGTCCCGAGGTACTCCTGTAGGTTGGTCTTTCCATAACGGCTACCTGGGTACACCGTACGAATGAATCCCGCGACGAGGGCCATCAGCTTCTTGACCGAGGGGGTTTTCTCAGGATCCGTGGCGGGCAGCAGCCGAACCGTGATGGCTTTCTCGTGCAACTTGAGCTGGACAAAGAACGTGCTTGCGGCACCCTGTTCGATCGCCACGGACTCCAGCAAAGCGTCTTTCCCGCTCCGCGACAAATAGAATTCCTGAACTTTGAGAATTTCGTTGCCGGTTCGGTGAACCATCGGCGTGAACGCCTGATAGAGGCCCTGCAGATCTCCGGCTTCTTCCACTACAACATGTGGCATTGCATTCCCCCCCTACGCATGATTCCGCAACATGAGCTCTTTAGGATGCGGGTTAAGATAGACCTGATCGCGAATGTACCCGACGTCGAAGATCTGGACGTAATGCTTGATCAGCGTGAGAGGGACGATCAACGGCGTAAGCCCCCCATGATAGTCGGCGATCACGCCCAACAGCTCGGCCTTTTCATGAGCGGACAATCGATTCTTGAAGTAGCCCACAATATGTTGCAGCACGTTGACATGCTTACGCACCGTCGCCTTCATGGTGAGGGCCCTCATGAAGAGTTCACCGTACTTCAACGTCAAGTCCTTGGATCGAGACCGCTCAGTCTGACCGACCAGCCGACCCATCTCCTCATAGAGTTGCTGGCTGTGGGCCAAAAGCAGATACTTGTGAATCGTGTGGAAGCGTATCAGCGCCTGTCTTGTGACTCCGTTCTGGACCAAATCCTGAAACCGCCGGTAGCAGAATACCCGCTCGATAAAGTTCTCACGAAGTGAAGGATCAGAGAGGCGCCCTTCCTCTTCGACGGGGATCAACGGAAACTGCTCTGTAAAGGCTTTCGCAAAGATTCCGACCCCGTTATGGCTCGGCATCCCCTGTGCGGTGTACACACGCACCCGCTCGACTCCGCAACTGGGTGAGCCTCTCTTGAAGACAAATCCTGAGAGGTCTTGTGTGTGGAGTGAACCAAGACGCGCGTCGATCATTGCCTCCATCGCCTGGGTATGATCGTGCTTGCTCTTAATTGTCATCAGCCGGGGGTGATGCGGATTGCCCACCAACCGCATCGCTTCACGCGGGGTGCCCAATCCCGCTTCCACCTCAGGGCAGACCGATACCCATTCGACGTAGCGGCCCAATACATCCGTCAAGAAACGATCCTGCTTGTGTCCTCCGTCGAAGCGAACCTCATCTCCGAGAAGACATCGACTGATGCCAAGGCGAAGCTGGGAGGTCGTCATCTCGTTGCCTCCTGCTTCCCGAGGTTGAGATATTCCTGACGAGCGAGTTGATGGTCTACAACCGGTGACGGATAATCGCCTCCAATTCGGCATTCAGCAAGCTCTTGCTCATCTGCGGTCATGAGATGCGGCTCATGAATCCTCTTCACCGATACACGGGTCAGTTCAGGAACAAACCGGCGAATGTAGGTCCCGTCCTGGTCGAACTTCTTGCTTTGGAGCGCAGGGTTAAAGATGCGATAGCCGGGCATACTATCGGTGCCGGTTGAGGCACACCACTGCCAGTTGCCGTTGTTGGCGGCCAGGTCAGCATCGATTAAGTGTTGCATGAAGTACCGTTCGCCGCTCTGCCAGTCAATCCGAAGATCTTTGATCAGGAATGATGCGACGACCATCCGGACACGGTTGTGCATCCAGCCAGTTTGACTGAGTTGTCTCATCCCTGCATCCACGATTGGATAGCCCGTCCTTCCCTCACACCACGCGCGAAAGACCCCATCTCGCTCACTTCCAGCTGGTCGAGCTGGCGGCACGGTGACCGCTCTGAATGGTCCTTTTGCGACATGTGGAAACCCCTTGAGGACTTGCTGGAAGAACTCACGCCAGATCAACTCATCGACCCAGGTCAGGACGTCAGGGCGAGATACCCGCCCGCCCTTGGCTAGTGTGCTCAATGCCGCATGAATAGCCGTGCGCGGCGACAGTGTTCCGAACCGGAAGTGTGGTGAGAGTTTCGAACTGCCATCAATTGCGGGCAGATTCCTGCCTTGCCCATAGGAATGAATTGGTCCTTCCATGAACCAGCGCAATCGCTTCAAGGCGTTCTGCTCGCCCGGCTCAAACGCCAAGATGACGGGTTCGTACCCCAGCTCACCGGCTGTGGGAAGAGGACGAGAGAGTGGCAGCGGTGTGGCTTTGTTTCTTGTAAGGGTGGTTGGGATCGGTTGAACCGCTGGGGTTGTTGCATGCCATTTGGTCCACCAGCGTGCGCGATAGGCGCTGTATCGTTGCAACGGCTCACCCGTCGCGCCCCGCACCTCAGATGCTTCAAACACAACATGGTCTTTGAACGTCCGCACCGCCACCCCGAGGTTTCCCAAACGCTGTTGCACCAACCGGTCCCGCTCGATGGCTCCCGGCTCGTAGTCACGATTCCAATAGACCGCGTCAGCTTTCCATTCACGTGCTGCTTGTAAGAGCTGTTCGACTGGTTCACCCCGCCTCCATTGGAGCCGCGCTCCCAATCCACTCAACGTAGCGTTTAGATCTTCGAGGCATCCCAGCATGAAATTCACACAGGCTGATCCAAACTCATGCGATTGCAGCAACGGCTCATCGAATACAAATAGCGGAATGATCTCGTCGCATTCCGCACAGGCCGCGGTAAAAGCCGGCTGGTCGTGCAATCGAAGATCGCGTCTGAACCAGACAATTCCTCGCACAGGCTGCTTCCTTTCACGAAGTGCTAAGGAGCTGGGTTACCATGTGATCCGGATAGTCCTCTTGAGAGATTGTCACTTGCCACTCGTGTGATGGACAGCTCACGAATCCCGCTTTCACCTTTGACTCCAATCTTCACGGAGGTTCCTGCTTCTCCTCGAATCATGCCGACCACTTCCTCATAACGCTTTCCGTTCACGGGTGTTCCATCAACACTCACGACCTCATCGCCATGTCCGAGTCCTGCCTTGTGGGCTGGTCCCTCCGGATGGACCATGCCGACATACAGGATGGCCGGATCGCCGATCTGTTCGGCTCCGATCTGTAGAGAGAGACCGATCACACCCTTGGGCAGCTTGGTATTGTCTCCATGCCCATACGGAGCCTGGTTCGCGGGTTGGTCGGCTACAGCCGATCCCGCAACCAGAAGGCCCATCAACAACCCTGCCGCAATATGGAAGCCAGTGATTCGCATAAAAACACCTCCTGTTTAAGGACCCTATTGATCACCGAACACTTATCAATCCAAGTAAAGACAGTGCCGCAACTGCGAGAAAGCCTGCCAACAATCCTGCCGCAACATGAATATAGTTGTCGGGAATTCTCATGGGCCCACCTCCTCGTGGGCTACATATGACCTGCCAATCCAAGTAAACAAAGCCCCGAGACCAGCACGAGCCAATTCAAGTAGATCGACCGCTGGTGCAATTGGTTCCACGATTCCTGGAGGGTGGGATCTACCCCATCTCGGGCCTCCTGCTCCTTCAGACGATCTCTCATCGCATTGCTTTGCGAGGTCAATGGCGTTCGACAGTAAGACTCGGCGACCAGAACAACAATCCAGATGCTCCCGGCCAACAACAGAGTCGTGGACAATCCCTGGATCATCAGGATGCCGCACAGAGCAACTAACCCAAGGCCTGCTGCGCCCAGGCCCAACGCATAGTAGGTTGGAAATAATTGTCGGGCCACTTGACCGAAAGGTTCCCGCTCCAGCGTTCTTGCGAGGATAGGCGCCACGACAAAGGATAGGAGTACAACCTTTCCGATCAAGACTCCGGTTGCTAGAAGGTGGAGGTAGTTCAGAACAGCAGTCATCACCCTGTCCCCCTCCCGGGACTTATCTCGCCGCAGCGAGTTTACGCGCCGCATCGTACGCGGCGTCGAAGTCTGGTAACTCTCCCATTGGAACCAGTTGCACATATCGGATGATGTTGTCAGCATCTGCAACGATAACCGCGCGATGCAGGATCCTGTGCGTCGGAAGCAGCAGGCCGGTGCGCTTCCCAAACTCGAATGAGGGCGCATCGGAAAGGAACGTGATGTTCGAGATGCGAGCCTTTTTGGCGAAGGCGGCCTGGTCGTCCGACGGATTTGTGCTGAGGGTTATGATCTCAACCGTTCGATCGAGCCCGGCGTTTTGCTCGCTGAAATGATGAGTCTGCTCATCGCAAAACGGGGTGCTGAGCTGGGGCACGATGCTGATCAACTTGGCTCGGCTTTGCGTATCCGTCAGCCGGACGGATTTTCTGTGGAATCCGATCAGTGTTGCGTCCGGCAGTCGATCCCCAACTGTAAAGGTCGGCTGGTTGTCATTTCCCGCCGCATGAGACGGTTCACCAACTCCTATGGTTAGTCCGAGAAGGGCGAAGATGAAGAACATCCCACTTGGAACCATTCCGTTTATCTGTTTTGCATTCATAATGTCCTCGTGCTCGAAAAGCACCTTCACTCACTTACGTCACGCCGCTCGGCGGATCACTGCCGTTTCAGGAAAGATCGCCTGGAGAGCGGAGTCCAGGGTCGCATGGTGAAACGCATAGCCGGCCTCGAGGGCTTTTCTTGGAGTCACTCGTTGGCCCGTAGTCATCAACGACCCCAATTCTCCCAGGGCCAGCTTCAAGAGGAATTCCGGCACAGGGAACCACGATGGTCTATGCAATGCACGACCGAGCCTCAAGCAAAAATCCCTCATGGTGACCGCTTCCGGGGCCACCGCATTGAGTGGACCGGCAATACCGTTGTTGCCTAATGCCCATTGAATGAGACCGATGTGGTCACGTCGGTGAATCCAGGACACCCACTGTGTTCCCGGCATGATCGGACCGCCTGTGAACAGTCTGAAGGGCAACAACATTTTGGCCAATGCACCACCATCTGCTTCCAGGACCATCCCGGTTCGTAAGATGACGACACGCGTGCCGAACTCCGCAGCTCGAAGGGCTTCGGCTTCCCATGCGAGGCATAAATCGGCTAAGAAACCCTGGCCGCGCGCCGCTCCTTCATCCAGACGGCGATCGTCGCTCGCGCCGTAGTACCCAATGCCCGATGCACTGATGAACGTTGCAGGCTTCAAAGAGCAGCGTGACAGGGCCCTGACTAGTAAGCGAGTGGTAAGTACGCGACTATCCGTGATGAGTTGCTTACGTGCGTCTGTCCAGCGTGCATCGGCGATCGGCGCACCAGCGAGATTGATGACGGCATCGGCACCCTCAAGAACTTGCTCCCAGGGTCCTGGGTCTCGCCCGTTCCAGCGCACCCAGTTGATCTGTGCGTTTGTCTGATGAGCCACCTGTTCAGGGCGCCTCGTCAGGATGCTTACTCTATGGCCCTCACCTCTCAGCGAACAGCACAACGCGCCGCCGATAAATCCCGTTCCCCCGGTCACCACGATATTCATAGGGCTATCTCCCGGCAAAGGCACCAATGGTCAATCACGAGCTTCTGGTCCGCTCGCGGTGCGAATCCGATTGCTGCCTCATCTGAACAACCGCATTGTGAAATGCGACATATTGATGACCTCTTATTTCTTAGTGGTCCTGTGTACTCTCACAGCCCGCTGCCTGACGACAACGGTAGCAGTCTGATAGAGTCCCGTCGCCATACCGCAAGCCAGCAATCCAACAGCGATCAATAAGACTAGACTCATATCCATATCGTTCCTCCTATCCATCCGAGTCTGGAACTATCTGCTCGCGTACTAAGGTTGAGCCCCACCGAAGTGACAGGTCCCTGATAAATGAGGGGACCTGTCGGCTTCAGCGGGTGACGCCGTGCGGAGTTGCGGCGTCATCTCTGCCGGACCAACCAACCGACATCCGAACTCTTGTCGCTGTCATCGTATGGCCTCTCACGCTCACCTCAACTGGTTACTTCTTCTGCATCGCTTCCTCAAGACCGCGGACGCAGCGAAACCCTGTCCCATGAGTCTGCAAGGCGAACCCACCACGACCGCGCGCCGATGTAGTGATATCGGATGCTGGGCTATGCCAGGAGCCACCACGAATCGACCGAACCACTCCCTTTTTGTCGGGACCCTGTGGATTCCGGTTGGGCGCTTGTTGGTAGTATTCCGCGTCGTACCAATCGGAGACCCACTCCCTGACGTTCCCGGCCATATCTTTCACCCCGTAGGGTGAATCTCCATCCGGAAGCGATCCGACCGCATGCAGGGTATGTTCATCCTCCCACTCTCGATCAAAGTTCGCCCGCTTCGCAGTGGGCGGTTCATTGCCCCACGGATAGAGGCGGCCATCAGTCCCGCGAGCAGCCTTCTCCCATTCTGCTTCCGTCGGGAGCCGTTTCTTCGCCCAACTACAATAGGCCTTAGCGTCGTACCAGGTCGTCTGGACCACCGGGAGTTGCTCAATGCCCTCAATGGACTGAAGGGGCCCGATGCCATAGGGGTTGGGTGGTGTGCGATGGCCAATAGATTTCACAAAGGCCATATACCGTTCATTCGTCACTTCGACTTGATCGATCGCAAACTCGTTCAGGTAGACAGATCGCTGCGGCCTCTCATCATCCCGGCCTTTTCCTTCTGGATTGCCCATTAGGAATTCTCCGGCTGGAATCGTGACCATCCGGACCGGGTCAGGTTCTTTCGCTCCCGGCAACGCTTCCACGGTGAGCGACTGCATGAGCGCAAGGGCCGTCACAACCACGATCGTTATTCTCATGAACTGAGTTGATCTGCGCCACAGACCAGTGATCATCTCTTCTGCTCCTCGCTACCCTTAATGGCTTGGGTGGTATGGAGTCTCACTTGCTTGCATAGTTCCTCCACCTGGCGCTCGTCTCCCCGATCGGCTGCCTCTTGCGCCTGGGTCACGAGGGTTCTGGCTTCGTGCAGGTGCTGCTCGATTTCCGCCTGAAGGGCAGGCGAGGCCACTGTTCCTCCCAATGCTGCGCGGTGGTAGACCTCCCATGCCTGGTCCACTTCATGCCTGGCCTCATGGACCAGCTGGGCCTTATCCTCATGCGGGTGTCCAGGTGAATCGATGGGCCCTGCTTGGAGGGATGAGGCTCCCAGGAGGGCGATGAGGACAATCCCTCGACAAAGCATCTTGTTGTGTATCATCTGTGCGCCTCCCTCACGATCAACCCTCAATCATGAATCCGTGAAATCTTTCTTCACGGTCGCTTCATCGATTGCTCAATCAATTGCCGAAGTTCCAGCAGTTCCGTATTCTTAGGGTCAAGGGCCAATCCCTGAGCAAGGGCCTGCTGGGCCTCTGCGAAGTGTTCTCGCCCCATTTCGACGTAGGTCAAGATGGCGGCTTCCTTGATACGCTGATCGATTTCTGGTGGGGCAGTTTTCGCGCAGCGGAATCCTAGACCGACGCCGTAGCTGTTATTGAGTGGATGATTCCAGAACCGGTGGGTCGCCCTAGTTGTGCCCTCCGGGGCGATCCAGGAGCCACCGCGTATGACCCGCTTCTCGCCGACCGTCAGACGATCCACGTACGTCCCGGTTCCGCCCATCCACAGGGGTTGAGCCGGGCCGCTTGGATTCACGCTCGTTTCAAGTCGTCCATAGTAGCGGGGGTCATACCAGTCTGAGACCCACTCGAAGACATTGCCGGCCATGTGGTGTAGGCCATAATAGCTGGCTCCTTCTGGGTATGAATCAACGGGCATGGTGGCATCGTGCTTTTTCCCATAATTGGCTTTCGCTGGATCAAAAGCGTTGCCCCAGGGATAGAGATGACCATCTGGCCCTCGGGCGGCCTTTTCCCACTCTGCTTCCGTCGGCAGCCGTTTGCCGCGATATTCGCAGAAGGCTCTCGCGTCCTCCCAATTCACCCCGACCACAGGCAGTTGAGACTTATTTAAACGGGGATCGTCCCAGTAGGCCGGAGCCGGGTGACCTTTTGCCTTGACGAAATCACCATAGTCTTTGTTCGAGACTTCATACTTATCAATGAAGTATGGATCCAAGAACACCATATGAGCGGGGCTTTCGTCGTTCAGTGCGTCGGCAGACCAGGGTGTCTTCATCCGTCGTTCGTAAAGTGTGAGCTTTTTGCCCGAGTCTACGGGTTCTTCCCGGTCGAGCCCCATCACAGATCCTCCCTGCCCGATATAGGCCATGTCCTTTGGTGTCAGGTGCTCTTCCGCGCGGACTGTCTGGTTCACTGCTGTAAATGCGACTGCCAGCGCCGCGATCACAATGATTTGTGTTGTATGCATTGCGGACCTCCATCACTAGTTGATTTCTTCGTAGTTTCTCCATAAGAGCGGTCTCGCCTCTCTCGATACGCCCGGCTCAGCGGCGGTGCGTCGTTGCCGTCTGCCCATTTAGGATTTTCGACATATCGAGGTCCTTCATTTCTCGCAACGCTGCTCGCGCGATTCCCCGTAACATCCCATTGAATACAAGCTCGTGCGGCAGGTAGAGGGAATACCAGTACAGTTGGCCTTTCAGTCCCACCGGATCAAAGATCGCCGTCTGCCGTATTTGCGTTGAAGGGCCGGTCTCCGTCACCTCAAATTCCAGCCACGCCCGCCCGGGCAAATTCATCTCGGACTTGAGCCGCAGGAGGCGATTCCGCTCAATGGTCTCAACGCGAAATGAGTCGACGGTATCGCCGACGCGCAGGGTCGTGGATGAAGGCCGGCCACGCCTCATGCCGGCACCCCCTTGAAGGATGTCGATAAAGCCGCGCATCCGCCACAACCAGTCGCAGGCATACCAGCCATGGTCACCGCCAATCCTCTCAATGCATCTGAAGACAACGTCAGCCGGCGCTTCGACCGTCCACGTCCGTGAATCGACGATGCGCGTGCCGAACCGGACGCCTCCCCACGGCTTCTGCCTGCCGGAAGAAGAGAGCGAGTCGGACCAGCGCGTGGCGGCGAAATGGGTCTCTTCATGGGCCAGGGCCCGGCGAATGGCCTCATCGATTCCCATCGGACGTACAGAAAAGGTTGTCAGCGCAGCATTGTCCCGTACCACCGTGACATGGACGATGCTCTCAATAATCGCTCGGCCGATGCGAGCGTAGAGCGGGGTGATCAACCCCAACCACAGAGCAGACAGCCAGGGGGTGAGGACTGGCACTGGGATGATGAGAGGCTTAAGCCCACGCTGCCGCCCGTACGCACGCATCATCTCCGCGTAGGAGACTTTGTCCGCCCCGCCGACTTCGTAGATGCGATAACTGGAGGTCGGAATCCGAAGCGCTTCCATCAGGTAATCCAGCAAGTCGTCGATTCCGATTGGCTGCGCCTTCCCCTTGACCCATTTCGGTGTGAGCATGATCGGCAGACGTTCTACCAGCGCACGAACGAGCTCAAACGAGGCACTCCCGGAACCGATCACGGCGGATGCTCGAAACTCACACACGGGCAGGTCCGACTGCCGCAAGATATCACCAACTTCGTGCCGACTGCGCAGATGTGTTGACAGCTCCTCTTCGTCGCTGCCCAAGCCTCCCACATAGATGAGGCCCTTCACACCCGCTGCCTTCGCTGCTTCACTAAAGTTCCGCGCCGCCTGCCGGTCCGTCTCCTCAAACGAGCCAGTCGAACTCATGGAGTGGACCATATAGTAGGCGACGTCGACTCCGCGCAACGCGTTGTCGAGACTCGCTCGATCGAGGACGTCACCCGCGACAACTTCCGTTGATGGACTGACCTTCGGCGTAAGAATCTCTGGGCGCCTGGCCAGGCAGCGCAGGCGATAACCCTGACTCTCCAAAGACGGCAGGAGACGTCCGCCGATGTACCCGCTCGCGCCAGTGAGAAGGATGAGGGAGGTCCCTGGGGTTGCTGCTGGGTTGGCTGCCGATGTATTTGCACCCGTAGTGTCAGACTTATTCACTTCAGACCTCTCATCACGACTTGGGCCAGGGGAGGGGGCGATACCCCCTCCCAAGCTTCGACTATTTCTTCTTCATGCTCTTCTTGATCAGGTCACGGGTCGCAAGATACTCCTGGTTCCCGGGATCCGATGCCAATGCCTTCTCAATAGCAGTCAATGCGTCGGCATGCTTTTCGGCACCCATTGCGACTAGCGCATGAATGAATGCGTCGCGCCCTGTTTGCGCGGCGTCGTCGGACACGGTCTGGACCGACTTCGCGCAACGAAAGCCGAGGCCGACGCCGTAACTGTTGTTGTCGGGCTGATTCCAGAAACGGTGGCTCGTGTGCAGTGAGGTTTCCGGTGCGAGCCAGGACCCGCCGCGGAGCACCCGGACCGGTCCTTGGTTGGCGAAATTGTAACCCTTCTCTGCGCCTCGGGGATTCAGGGCCGGGCTCTGCTTATAGTAGTTGAGGTCGTACCAATCCTCGACCCATTCGAAGACGTTGCCGGCCATGTTGTAGACCCCGAATCCGCTGACCCCGTCTGGGTACGAATCCACTGGCGTTGTCTTGCCGATGAGCTGTCCGTAGTTGGCCTTCTTAGGATCAAGCATGTGACCCCATGGGTAATGGTTGTCGCCTTGTGGGCCTTTGGCTGCTCGCTCCCACTCTGCTTCCGTTGGAAGTCGTTTGCCGTCCCACTTGCAGAATGCGCTCGCATCAGTCCAGCTCACACCGACGACCGGATGGGTGGGCTTATTGAGCCGAGGGTCGTCCCAATAGGCCGGTGCTGGGTGACCGGCAGCCTTCATAAACTCTTTGTAGCGTGCATTCGAGGCTTCGAACTTGTCGATCTGATAGGCGTCAAGAACCACCTGGTGCATGGCTTCATCCGAATGTTCGCTGCTTCCCATGGTGAACTCGCCCTTGGGGATGAGCACCATGTCCTTCTCGCTGGTCGGCATGTCCGCCGCTGTTGCAGCAGTGATGGCTCCAGCCATCACTGCTACGCCCACTCCAACCTGAAACACCATCCGACTCCGCATAAGCTACCTCCTTCGTTGTTTAGCACCAGGACAACCCTGGTAGAGTAAAGACCTGAACTATGGACGTTCTAGAACCTGAATTGGAATACGGTTCACCTTCGCCAGAGGAGCTGTCGTCCCCTCGTGGCAGGTTCCTCAATTCTGATGTTGCACAGGTGGAGATGATCGACGACGTCATCACAACTGTCTTAGCGATCGCAGTCAACCTTCGGCTTGACAAGCGACCGGGTAATTTGTCTATCGCGTGTGCGAGCATTTCATCGAATTACCTGTGGATAGGACTTCCACCATGCGAGCTGAGCTTTGGTCAGCCACCGCCAATCTCGCCCCTCGTCTCCACGACCAGAAATTCCCCCTTCATGTGGATGTGGAGATCGCACCAGAAGGGAACCTGCATTGTTTCCCTATCCGCAGTAGATGGCTTAGAGAAGTGCAAAGTCATGGTCTTCCCTGGTTCAAGATGATAGGCCTTGAACCCCTTGCCCTTCGCATCTCTCATCTCAACACCATCACCCTCCTTCTTGAGTACTCCGCTCGTAAAGGCTGGAGAAGTGATCCCATGAGGAATGGTGCCGTTGTTGCGGACCGTGATTGATGTCAGTTGATCGGGCATCGTGTGACCCTTTACGCTGTAGCCCAGGTCTGTGATCGTAATGTCGACGTGCATCTGCCCCTGATCAGTAGCCTGGACAGGCGACCGCCCATCGAAAGCCATCATCGGTAACACGATGGCGCCTAGGACTAGAGGAACCAGTAACCCTTTTCTTGGACACATGCTGTTCTTCATCCCGTCCTCCCTGTTATTAAAATGGTAAGGTTATAACCCCGTCCTAGGCGCCCAGCCGAAAGGCCTTCCGGAAGACCTGGACTATCCCGGTTTCTTGACTCGGGTAAGGGGTCGATTCCAAATTTAGGATGGCATGTTCGCCAAACAGAAACTGATCCATAGTGAACATCTCTCCATTGAGCCCGTGTGTCTTAATATCGTTTATGAGAGTGACATGTGGTTGACTAACTGCAATAAACTCATCATTCACCGATGATGAACACTGTATCGATGTTCCCTCGCAGAAATTCCTGGCAAGGAGTTTCCTGCACGCTGAACCGCTATGGGCTCATGACGGATGTGGCGATTGTGCAGGATGACAGGATCGAGGATATCGCCACACTGCACGCATCGTCTTGTGGCACATTCAAGCTCCCTGCTGCTGTTCAAGAGGTCTATGGAGACTTCGTTCACCATGAGACCGCCGCATCTCAGGCAGGTTGACGAAACCAACGCTGAAGAGAGAGCTGATTGACTGTGAATCCCACCGGTTGTTGTTTTTTGCTCCGCTGTCGCCATGATGACCTCCATTGGATGAAGTACAATGTTTGTCATAAGTATGTCTAATGTATAAGACATATGTGTCCAGTGTGTCAAGAGTTTCTTTGTAAATAATTTGACCAACATTGAACATTTGGATAGAATTGGTTCATCTAGATATGAATACTCATAGAATTCATAGAGTTGCGAAACTCACGGGGCTCTCACGGGATGTTATCCGAGTATGGGAGCGTCGGTTTGAAATCCTAAAACCGACTAGAGGGGCCAACCGTTATCGCAATTATTCGGACGAAGATGTGGCATTGCTCAGGTTCCTGAAGGAGCAGCTGGATACTGGAGGCTCGATCGGAGAGCTGTCGAAATTAGGGCGGGAGGAGTTGCTGAATCGAGCACGAGCCAGTGCGCCGCAGGTGTCATTCGTCGACAATGCATTCAGCAGACTCCTGCAGGAACTCCTGTCGAGTTTGAATCCCTTCAATCGTGTGATCTTTGAGAAGCGTTTGAACGGCGCCGTGGCGGTGATTCCCTTTGAGGAAGCGCTGCACGGGATCTTGCTCCCGCTTCAGGAGCAGGTGGGGCAGCGCTGGCACGATGGTCATCTGGACGTGGCCATCGAACATTACGTGACGAGGCAAATCCAACAAAAGATTTTCTCCGCCATGAATCAGCTTCCGGTCGCTGAGTTTGGAGCCAAAGTGGTCGTGGCCTGCCCGCCCAGCGAGGAACACGACATTGCCGCGTTTGCAGTCGCCTATCGATGTCGTGTTCGCGGCTGCCGCGTTCACTATTTGGGAGCCAATGTGCCTCTTGGCTCATTGGCCAAGCTCTGCGAGGAGGTTGAACCAGATCTGACCATCATGTCATTTCCTGTCGCACTTTCGGAGGCCACTGCGGCTGAGTTGGTTCAAACCCTTGCCGATGAAGTGCTTCCCAGCTCCGATCTTGCGGTCGGTGGTCATGGCGCGCTCGCGATGCGCGACCTTTTCATGAAATACAATATTACGGTTCTGGAGGACTTCGCTGATTTGGATCACCGGCTGGATCGATTGATGAGGCAAGCCGTATCGCGCGCGTAACGAGGAGAGGCTGATCAGATGGCATCATACCCGCTCACAATATTCTTCGATGGAGCCTGCCCCATTTGCGATCGAGAAATCGCCCTTATGAGGAGATTGGACAGGCATCGGCGGCTGTTATTGTGCGACTTCTCACGGCCGGACTATGACCCAACATCAATAAACATATCCCCCGCTGAACTTGGGAGAATCATTCATGCCCGTTGGGGTGATGGGACCGTCATCACCGGCGTCGATGTGTTCCGAGCCATGTGGGAGGCAGTCGGCCTGGGGTTCTTGGCGAGGGTCACCCGTTCTTCTCTCGTCGAGCCACTGGTCGTGAAGGCGTATGCCTGGTTCGCACGGAATCGCTTACGGCTCACGTGTCGTTCGAATGCTTGTTCGGCAGGCGCCTGCGATTCAAGGCAAGTTAGCGAGCGTCATCACGAGGGCAAAGGCGATGTCTTGCTATGTTTTCCAAACCACGACAAACCGACCGGACGAGACCCGTCACTGCCTGGAACGACTCAAGGCTGTCTTCTTCCACTACCATCGATCGAGGGCGTAAAGGGGGGACGAGTTTCTTGACCACATGGGATTACTTCAGAAGTCAGCAATTTAAACAACAGTAAGTCCAACATTCATGCGGGTTCTAGGGCTATTTCTGTCGCCTATGTTGCTGACTTCTGAGTAACTCAGTGGGAGCCCGTGCTTGACGTAGAAGCGATGAGTGGTTCACAAGTGGCATTGCCGTTTCATTCCCCATGTCATTCTTCACCTGGAGTTTGAAGAGCTAGGAGCCTGATGAGAATTCCAACCAGGAAGATAATAATATTGAACAAGGTGAAGTGCTTATCTGCCATGGCCGCTATCACTCGATGAGAACGATCCACCGCGTCAGCTTTCAACAAGATGGAATTACCTACGATGCTGAAGAGGGGCAATGGTTGTATGACGTGTGTGAGGCCGCTGGAGCGTCAGTCCCATTTGCATGTAAAGCTGGCGCCTGTGGCACCTGTGCGACTCAGATTGTGCAAGGGGCGGAGAGCTTAGGACCGCAGAGAGCTCGAGAGATTCGGACACTAGAAAGTAATGGTCTGGACCCTAAGCAGTATCGACTCTTGTGTCTGGCGGACGTCCACGGAACGCTCACGCTGGGGGCGAGCGCGAAAACGCAACACGGGGCCGCCTCACTTGGTTTGTTCAAGGCACGCGTTGAAGAATATCGCCCACTTACCTTGACGGTCTGTGAGCAGAGATTTGCGATCGAGTTGGGGGAAATCAAATTTGGTCCTGGCCAATATATGATCTTTCATGTACCGGGACTCGACAAAGTCATTCGGCGATCCTACTCAATTTCTTCACATCTTTCCGACAGGACACATTTTGAGATTTGTGTGCGCGCCGTGTCTGGTGGGTTCTGTTCTAATTTCATTCATCGGCTCCGCCCAGGGAATTGCATCCAGGTCGAAGGCCCCTACGGTGACTTTCGATTGGCCGACGGATCACAGCGAGACATTCTAATGATCGCGACGGGAACCGGTATTGCGCCGATCAAGTCGATGCTGCTGTCTCTTCTTGGACAGACCGGCAGTCGCCGGATCCGATTATTCTTCGGATTGCGGAATGTGTCAGATCTTTTTTATACCAACATGCTGGGCGATCTGAGAGCCGCACACTCCCGGTTCGAGCCGACCATCATCCTCTCACAACCTGACCCGGAGGGTTGGTCTGGATTGCGAGGTCGTGTCACAGACTTGATAAATGAACAGGTGTCTGCCGACCAGGTCGCAAACACGGACGCATACCTATGTGGAGGGCGTCCCATGGTTGAAGAGGCCAAACAATTGCTCATCAATAAAGGCATGCAGGTTGACCATATCCGCCACGAAACCTTTTTCTAACTGTACCCTCCCAAATCTATTTGCGTTTGACCGGACGCTACTGAAACGAAAGAGTATTCGCCCTCAGATGGTTGTCCGCATACCAGCCTGCCGGATCGAGCTTCAGCTGGTTGATGATGTTCGGTAATGATGTGCGTAGAGAGTGGCGCGGCTCCCAGCCAAGAAGCGTGCGGGCGCGGGAGATGTCGAATGCATAATGGTCGTCAGTCAGATCGATCATCCACGGCTTGGGGAATGGGTCGGCACCGGGCACCAAGTTCTGGAGCCAGCAGCCAAACTTGGCTAATCTCTTGGGAATTTGATATGTTGCCCACTCCTGGCCGTAAAGCTGGCGGCTGATGGTACGTTGCAGCTCATCGTAACTGAGCGTTTCCGATTCGCCGATGAGTAGTGTCGTCACCTGCGGAAGCTCCTTGCGTTGTTCGACTGCGAGCGCCAACGCCGTGACCATATCCTCCATATGTAAGAAGGCGATTCCATGCGTGACGTCGCCGGACAACAGGCGGCCGATGAATCGCTTTTCGTAAATGCGCCTGATTTGCTGTGTGAGTGGAATTGAATGGCAGCGATCGTCATACACGGCGCCGACGCGCATCAGTACCACCGGCACGTCGCCCCTCTCACGCAAGATCAGGTGCTCCGCCGCGACCTTGGACTTGGAATAACTCCATTTCGGTTTGAGCGGCCAATTTTCGTTGATACGCGCTCCTGGTTCGCAGGGCGCGTGGACGAGCATGGTGCTCGCAAATATGAATTGCTCAACCTCAAAGTCGCGCAGCCCATGCAGCAGCCGTTCAGTGCCACGCACGTTTACTTGCTCGTACAGGGGACTGGACTCACTTGCGAAACTATAGTAGGCGGCGAGATGAAGAATTGAGGCGATCCGCCTGTGACCGAGCCGACGAACTTCGTCCAGCGCTTGGTGTAGGTTTTCATCCGAAGTGAGATCGCAAGGGATAATGTGTGCCGTCTTGGGAGCCAAACGAGGCGGCCCTTTGGAGTCCAAGCACAGCTCCGTGTAGCGTTCTCCGACGTGAGCAAGGAATGCGCTGCCGATCAGCCCACTGCTGCCGGTAATAATCACTGTTCCCAACCCTGTCTCGATTTTTGCCATTTTATACTAAGAGGCTTTCATCCCAAGTTGTTACTGGGGCCAGCAGTAGTCTGTGACTGGAAGATAAAGTGACGGGCCCATCGCACTCCCGGCCATTCCCGATCATCTGCCATGTCTCCTCGAATGATAGAAATACGTGCTACCAGACACAATCGTCTTTGAGTATCCGAATGAACTATTGGATGCTCCCAGCTTGCCCCGGCTGCCACGACGCGTCGAATGTCTGTTACAAACGGCAGCCACGAGAGGCCGCCGCCGGGGTATAGACGCACTGATGTAGGGACCTGCCCTGCCGCTTCACAACGATACATCGCTTTGCGATTCGCCCGCCGGTGGGTCTGAACCTGCCATTGCACCCACAGTGGGCTATCGCCCACTGTGGGATGCGTCTGAATCTACGGGCGGAACCGTTCGATCCATGGAGGATCGGTAGAACGGCACCCTCTGGCTCCCAAGGCGTCCGATACAGCCCAGTCAGACTCACGTCGAGCACCGGCCAGGTTACATGACGTCGAAGCGGTCGAGCATCATCACCTTGTTCCATGCAGTCACAAAGTCCCGAACAAACTTCCGTTGTCCATCTTCAGCTGCGTAGACTTCTGTGATCGCACGAAGTTCAGAGTGCGACCCGAAAATGAGGTCCACAGGTGTCGCCGTCCATTTGATGGCATTCGTCTTTCGATCCACACCCTCGTAAATGCCTTCGGACTGCGATGACTTTTGCCACTTTGTAGACATGTCGAGCAAGTTGACGAAGAAGTCGTTGCTCAATGCCCCAGGTTTGTGAGTGAAAACACCATGCTTTGATTGTCCTGCATTTGCGTTCAACACTCGCATGCCGCCCATTAGCACAGTCATTTCAGGGACAGTCAATGTCAACATATTGGCCCGATCAACGAGCATTTCTGCGGGTGACATATAGTTGCCATCGCCATAGTAGTTGCGGAAGCCATCTGCTTTGGGCTCAAGCACGGCAAACGAGCTGACATCAGTCTGTTCTTGTGATGCGTCCATCCGTCCTGGCTTAAAGGGGACCTGCACGCTGTGCCCGGCTGCCTTCGCCGCCTGCTCAACAGCTGCAGCTCCACCTAAGACAATCACATCTGCAAGTGATACTTTCTTTCCATGAGATTGCTCCCTATTAAAGTTTTCTTGAATGTTTGCTAAACGGTTGAGTACCTTCACCAGTTCATCCGGGTTGTTGACCGGCCAGTCCTTTGCGGGCGCAAGGCGAATACGCGCTCCATTGGCTCCACCACGCTTATCGGTCCCGCGGAAAGACACAGCGGATGCCCAGGCTGTTCGAACAAGTTCCGGGACAGTCAATCCAGAAGCAAGGATTGTCTTCTTAAGACTCGCCATGTCGCTGCCGCCGATCAGCTTGTGATTGACCTTAGGAATGGGATCTTGCCAGATCAGGTCCTCCTGTGGGACTTCGTTGCCAAGATAACGTGCGCGAGGCCCCATATCACGATGAATGAGCTTGAACCATGCTTTTGCGAAGGCGAGTTCAAACTCCTTAGGGTTTTCAAGAAAGCGTTTCGCAATTTGTTGATAACTGGGATCGAGCTTAAGTGAGAGGTCCGTCGTTAACATGATGGGAGCATGTCTGACGTTGTGATCATGAGCATCGGGCACCAGGTTGGCTGCTTGGCCGTCTTTGGGAATCCATTGTGTGGCGCCAGCCGGGCTCTTGGTCATCACCCACTCGAAGGTGAAGAGGTTCGTAAAGTATTGGGTGGTCCATGCTGCCGGGTTGACGGACCAAGCGCCTTCCAACCCACTCGTAATAGTATCGGCACCCTTGCCGGACCCACAGGTGTTTTTCCAGCCAAATCCCTGCTCCTCTATCGCTGCAGCTGCGGGCTCAGCTCCGACACATTTGGATGGATTTCCATTGCCATGGGCTTTGCCGAAGGTGTGGCCCCCCGCGATCAGAGCGACAGTCTCTCCATCGTTCATCCCCATACGGCCAAACGTTTCTCGGATATCCTTCGCTGCTGCTATTGGATCAGGATTACCGTTCGGTCCCTCGGGGTTCACATAGATGAGGCCCATCTGAACAGCTCCAAGCGGCTTGTCCAGATCCCTGTCGCCCTTGTATCGCTCATCCGCGAGCCATTTCTTCTCAGGCCCCCAATAGACCAAATCGCTTTTCCACGTGTCCACACGCCCGCCGCCAAAACCGAAGGTCTTGAAGCCCATCGAGTCCATCGCGACATTCCCCGTCAGGACCATCAAGTCGGCCCATGAAAGTTTACTCCCGTATTTCTTTTTGATGGGCCACAGCAACCGCCGCGCCTTATCAAGGTTTGCGTTATCAGGCCAGCTGTTGAGAGGCTCGAAGCGCTGTTGACCGCCGCCAGCTCCGCCACGACCGTCAGCTATGCGGTAGGTACCGGCACTGTGCCAGGCCATCCGGATGAAGAATGGCCCATAGTGACCGTAATCTGCCGGCCACCAGTCCTGTGAGGCTGTCATCAACTCCTTGAGGTCTTTCTGCACAGCCTTCAGGTCGAGCTTGTTAAACTCCTGAGCGTATTGAAACTGTTTGCCAATTGGGTTGGATTCAGCTGCATGCTGGCGAAGGGGCATGAGATCGAGTCTTTCGGGCCACCAGAAGTGGTTCGACATCGTTTGCCTATCTGCAATAGGCCTTGGTCCGTGATGCTCTTCTGCATACCCAGAGTGTGACAGGGCTAAGACAAACAGGACGAAACTCGTTATCTTTACCCTTAGCATAATGGCCTCCCGAAGTTTGGTGTCTGAGTTTGGTCGTGGGTCAATGTGAAATAGCATGGTGGCATTTTCGTCGAACCAAGACTGGTCAATAGGAGACATTTCTTAGTTGAGTCCGGGCTTCAGTAAGACCTGCTGTGAGATTTACATGCGGTGGCGTAACTGAACTCAAACTGATCACAAACCTAAGTTTATCTCGTTGCAGGTCAAGAGCACCGAACCTCGCGGGGAAGTGTATTGGACGAAAGTTGGAAGCGAGGCGGAAGTCGGGGTGGTGAGTGTACATGCCTGTGCGCGAATGGGCCATGGATCTCACATGCAGAAACGGGCAGGGACGAATGTCTTTGCCCGTTCGCAGGACCAAATTTCGCGATACGATTGGCGTTCATTCGTCACTGGATTTGGGATAGATGGGTGACGGCAGTTTCGGCATGTTTTGCGGCCACGTCAGCATGACCAGCCTTACCATGCTCAATCGCCTCTTTAAGATTGGTAATCGCTTCTGCGACATGCGGGGCTGTGCCTCCTCTCATGGCGTGCTGCAGTGAGGCTTCGGCGTGTGTCACAAGCTTGTCGGCATGACCTTGTTTGCCGTGTTCCATCGCTTCCGTTGCGTGCTTGAGGGCATCTTTGATGTTTTGCTGTTCTTGACGCACGACATCACGCCGCGCCCCACCTTCACCGAATGCCGACTGGAGCGGCATGCCAGTGGTGAGGATCGTGGCGAGAACTCCGGTCAGTACGAGAGCAATTTGGGTGTTACGTTGTGTCATTGGTAGCCCTCCTTTTCTGAAAAATGTTTGGGATCGATTCATCCCTTTGGTTACGCGTTCGATCCTACGATGCTGTCTCTGCGCGGTTTATTTCTACATGACGCCTCAATAAGATCCAGCATGCCTAGGGCACAGAGTCCTATGGACTCTGTGCACACCGGAACCCACTGTTGAAGTTCCGGTACGCAGGCGAGTCATAGTCAGTGGTCGACATTACGTTAAAGTCCCGACGCGTAGATCGCAGGTTCTCCGGAGCGAGATCCCACGAGCCTCCCCTCAAGACTTTGTATTTGCCAGTTTCCGGACCCTGCGGGTTTTTCGACGGGCTGGTGGCATAATAGTTTGGGTCATACCAGTCACTCACCCATTCCCAGACATTCCCGGCCAGATCATGAATCCCATAGGGGCTCATGCCGCCCTTCAACTGCCCGACTGGCATGAGCGCGGCATGGTTGTTCCACTTCTCCTTCCCATAGTTGGCCTTGAGGGGATCCGGAGGAGCGTTGCCCCAGGGATAGATCCGGCCATCTGTTCCGCGGGCCGCCTTCTCCCACTCGGCTTCTGTCGGCAGCCGCTTGCCGGCCCACTTGCAATAGTTGTTCGCATCTTTCCAATCGACATTGACGACAGGGCGGTCCTCATAGGGAGGCTCGGCCATGGTTGTCCACGACGGCGGAGGGTCAAAACTGGTGGACTCTAGAAACTCCCCATATTGCCCGACCGTCACCTCGTGCACGTCCATGTAATAGGCATCGAGAAAGACTCTGTGCTCGGGCTTCTCGTGGTCATCGGCTTCGTTGGAGCCCATAGTAAATTCCCCCGCTGGCACCAGCACCACGGGCGCGGCATCTTTGACGATGACCTTCTTCGGTCGTGCCTCTGCCTTATAATCCGTGTGTTTTGAGGGTTTATCCTTGTGCGAGAAGGTATGTATGAACGCGATCACTTTCCAAATCTGATCTTCTGAGAGGAGCGATTTCCAGGGCGTCATTGGCGTTTTCGGAATCCCTTCCGCCACTCGCCAGTACCAGTAGCTGTCTGAGAAACGGCTGGTATTGTTTTGGTCACGGAGCCCCCCGCCACTGCTTACCGGACGTCCATCCTGACCATGGCAAGAGTGACAGGCGACAAGTGGGATGGCTTCACCGAAATAAATGTCTCTTCCCTCCTTAATGACCTTTTGATCCGTCCACCAGCCGGGGGGCATGTGTTTGTTGGCATAAGCGGCTGGCACTGGATCCAATGGTATGAGTTCGGCTGATGAGGCGATCTCTCCTGACAGAGATAGACTGAATATCATCACCAGAACGAATTGCCCGATCTTTATTCTCCGCATTCGCTACCTCCTGCTTTTTCCACTTGGATGCCTCGAAGCACTGAATATGAATACTATTCAGCGATAGCACCTCCAGCCACCGTGGGTGGATGACACAAATTCGGGTCATCAAGATGCAACGGTCATGTGGATCTTAGCCTGATGGTGTCCAACTGTGAATGAAAAATTTACTGAGAGATCGGGATCAGTCCCGGGCCTGGGGGCCATATCAGTCCTTCTCATCCGAATCCTCGGTGTCTTCCGTTCCCTTTTGTACTTCCTTCAACACCATGATGCCCTGCGCTAAACTTGCATTTAGATCACTCTCCTGGACTTTCTTATGGACTAGATTCTGATGGCAATCGATGCAGGTGGCGCCGTCGGTTTCCATCTTCTTGTGCGCGGCCTTTGCGGATGCGCCCGGTGGCTTGGTGTTCTTATGGCAATCCCGACAGGTGACGCTGTCCCAGTTTTTCAGGGACATGCGAGCGTAGTGGGCCATGATTGGCCGGCGCTCGTTAAATTTGTCAATCGTCGAGTAGTCATATTTCATCTCCGCGAGCAGCGCTCGCGTCCCGTCATATACATGCGTCCACAGAGCCAGATGGAAGTTTCCTAAGCCCTGGGGGACGTGGCAGTCCTTGCAGTCTGGATCGGCGCCTAACGCCCCATAGTGCGAGGATTTTTTCAGCTCCTCGTACGGGTAGGTTTGGGAATGACAGCTCACGCAAAACTCGGTTCTCGATAGGGCGTGCTCTCCGCCGAAGACCACCGCGATCGCTCCAACCATAAGAATTGCGCCAACTAGCAGAGCGCCGCCTGACACGTTCAAGTATTGTCGGAGTTTCCCTGCCATGGTGACCTCTCTTTCTGCTGTTCAAGGTATGTACATAGTATGTCAAATGTATAGTGCATTATGTCTATTGTGTCAATAGTGTAATTGATGTATATTTGACAAACATTAGACATTAAAATAGAATTAACCTGTGTTTATGAATAAACATAGAATTCATAGGGTTGCGAAATTAACTGGGCTGTCGAAGGACGTTATTCGTGTGTGGGAGAGGCGGTATGGACTTGTCTCACCTTCGCGAAGTTCGAATCGCTATCGAGAATATAGTGATGAGGATGTAGCACTCCTTCGCTTTGTGAAGGCGCAGATGGAACAAGGCGCAACGATCGGTGGTCTCGCCACAGAGGGACGTGATCCGCTCATCGCACGTATGCGTCTCGCCACCCCCTTTATTGCTGAGGAACAGAAACCTCATGAGCATCTGTTAGATGATTTGATTGGATTACTTGACCCGATCGAGAAGGCGGGGTTTGAGCGGAGGCTGAATGGCGCAGTGGCCGTCATTCCGTTCGAGGAAGCTGTCCAGCGGATTTTACTCCCACTGCAGCGACGAATTGGGGATCTGTGGCACCAAGGCCGTCTTGGTACAGCGGTCGAACATTATGTGACCAAGCTTATCCAGCAGAAGTTGTTTTCTGTGATAAATCAGCTTCCGGTGAATGAATTTGGTCCGCGTGTGTTAATCGCTTGTCTGCAAGGTGAAACGCATGAAATCGGCGCCCAAGCCGTCGCCTATATCGCAGCAACCAGAGGTTGCCACGTCTATTACCTTGGTCCTAACCTTCCGATGTCAGACCTCATAGTCTTCTGCGAGAAGATCAGTCCCGATCTCGTGCTTCTCTCTCTCACAGAAACAAAGTCCGAGGCCGCAATGCTCCAACAACTCAAGGAACTTGAACAGCTGGCTACCCGATGGTCTGTGGCCGTGGGTGGCGAGGGTGCCCGCGCGTTCGGAGACCTTCTTCGTGAGACGAGAGTCGAACTGCTTGATGATCTCCCCGCACTACACAGCCGCCTGATGATTCTTCTTTCCATGCGCCAGCGCGTGTATCAGTAATACGGACACATCAATTTTGGAGTTTCGCGATGCCCATCGCGACTTTGTCACAACGGAATGGAGCTTTGGGAAATCCGCAGTACGGGGAAAATGCGCGAGTTGAGCTGCGAGTAAACGACCGCCTGAGGAAGACCAATGGTTAACTTGTTAGGGAGCTACTCCAGTAAAATGACTGCTGAGCTCAATGGTCATCGGACTTGATCGGTCCGCGAACGCACCAGACTGGATAGGTGTAGATCTTGATGAAGCTGAGGACGTTACCGAGGAATGCATCCACATATCGTGCATAGGAAGGCTGATTATCTTCCGGGACTACGGTCCAATAGGATGTCGGCTGAATGTTCAAAAATGGATGGCCTGGGGGGATATTGGGGATCGGTGAGTCCACTGCCGGCCCCACGAGGCTACGCATTTCAGAGGGTGCCGGTAGGCGCCAGCCTTTTTGGCCTCCGATGGATCTGGTGAGGCAAGTGGAACGGGCTTCGTTCCAAGTTATGGCTGTTGAGCTAGGAGAGATTTCCCATATGAGCCCGGTTTCAGTGTCGAGGACTGCGTCATTGTTGAATTCTGGCGAAATCTTAAATCGGTGATCCGATGTGTGCGCCTGTTGCCAGTTATTGATGATACTAGCAATTAACACTTCTTTCTGAGTTGTCGGGCGGTTCCAAGGTTGGTAGAGAACTAGGCATGCAACTGTGCTCACTGTAAGAAGAGCTAGTTTCAACGCTAGGTTTCTCGATATCATTATGGATCTGAATTGCGAGAGAGTGATACGAACTCTATGGTTTCAATCCTACGCCACGACCGAACGGACGATCAATGCACATTTCTTCCCATCATGGTGTGAGAGTGGTGCTCGAGGGTGATGCGTCAAGTGACTGAGTGTATAAGGATGACGAGTAAACCATTGATAGTTAAGCATGAACAGCAAGGGGGGAAGGTATTGATACGGAGACGCAGCTTTCTTATCCCGCGAGATGGATAAATCTATGAAATGGCAAAGGGGGTTGAAATGGTCTGTTTCATTGGAGTAGAATTCATTTGAGCGTGTGAGAAAGGGGAAGGTTATTTCCTAGAGGGTCTGTTGTTCCGAATATCTTTGGCATAAAGATTTAGTTTGTATCGAAGGAGGGATAAACCATGGCAAGTGATCGTGGGTATGACATTTCGCAGTGGTATGACTCGAAGCCGGTGAAGATCGGCTGGTTTG
>CAZJOQ010000030.1:0-26175 GCA_964547625.1 uncultured Nitrospira sp. | reverse complement strand
ACTTTGGACAGTCCATTGATCCCTCCCAGGGTGATTACGTACACAGCTGAGAATACTCTCAAGCAAAAGCTGCGCCAAATTGTCAGATGGCAGTATTCCAATGATTTGAGATATACGTAGTTACACAATGACGGGAGTTTTCAAAACATTGACGGTGCGAAAGAGTTGACGCTGTCAATGTTTTGTCAGCTTGAGGGAACGGGAAGACAGGTCGGCAGTCACTTATTGGGTGGTTTCTTGATCGTTCAAACCGTGAGGACTGGATCCGCACCAAGAATATGCAGCTACTTCAGCTCTGGAGTGATCGTCATCGTGAGACGTCCATTGACATCTTTGCTCATGTTCGCTTCCCGTTTGCAGAGGAATATGCCAAGACACTCGTCAACCCCCTGTATGGCGCTGTAGAAGTTCGATTTGTCAGCATCCCGACACTGATAAAAATGAAGGAAGCGGCAGGGAGGGAGCAGGACAAGATCGATATCGAACACCTACGCATGATAATGGCGGACGATGGAAAGCAATGAACCGCAGACATCCGAGTTCGACTGGCGTATGACCAGCTTTGAGGGAGCACGTCGTGAACAACTCCGTCGGTGGGCCCGGTTGCCGCTGGAGGATGTGATACGTGCCATTGAGGAAATGTAGGACATCGCTCAACAACTGGGTGCTAAGCAAGCAAGATAACCCTCTGTCCGCGCCTCTTTGTTATGCCAAATTTCCAGCAATTACGGCACTGAGGGATTTCATGCTGCTTTCTTGTCGAGGTAGTCGGTCGGATCGATACCGGCTTGCTTTGGATCCAGGATGGCCGTGATCTTGCGATGCGGAGTCTCTATCTGCGCGACGAGATCCAACTCGCGCGGATTCGAGAGGAGGGTATTCCCCGCGCTTTTGACGAGAAACACCACCGGTGCCAGCGGCACATGATGGTGGATCTGTTTGACGACGGCGACTTCTCCGGTATTCAATTCCACGACCGAGCCGACCGGGTACACTCCCACGACCTGGATAAATCGCTGGACGAGGGTCGAATCGAGGTGGCCTTCGAGCGAGAGCCGATAGAGAAGCTGGAGGGCTTGGTGAGCCGGTTGTCCCTTGTGATAGCACCGATCGCTCGTCATCGCGTCATAGATATCGACGATGGCGGTGATTAGGCCGTATTGACTGATGTCGTGTTTCGCGCGCTTGTGCGGATACCCATCTCCATTCACGCGTTCGTGGTGCTCGAGCGCGGGCTGCACGTAGGATTCTCCCAAACCCGTGGTACTGGCTAAGACTTCGACGCCCCTGAGGACATGCTGCTTCATGATCTCCATTTCATGGGCTTCGAAGCGGCCGGGCTTGTTCAGTACTTCGAGAGGGATCTTCATCTTGCCGATATCGTGCAACAGCGTGCCGACGCCGGCCAAATGCAACATCGACCGGTCGAACCCGAGGCTCCGCCCCAACGACATGGCCAAGAGAGACGTATTCACAGAGTGATAGAAGGTGTATTCGTCGAACCGCTTGAGTCTCGACAGGCTGGACAAGGCGTCCGGATTTCGAAGGACACTGTCAGTCATATCGGCCACCACCGTATTGACGGCCTCAACATTGATGGCTCGCCCGAGCCTCGTGTCCTGCATCGCGTTCTGCACGATTGTTTTGGCAGCCTGGTAGACCCGCCTAGCTTCGGGGAGTTCCTCTTCAAACGAGATAACCGGCGATGCCGATTCCATTTCCGCTTCTTTCGAGGCTGGTCTTCCAGAATCATCGGTAATCGTCGGTTCCAACCCCGGTACGTCTTGAACCTCCACCGCATCGACACTCACCGTCAGTGTCTGCACGCCACTGACCTTCAGCTGGGCAATTTGTTGGAGTGAGGTAATCGTCATTTTGTGTCGAAAAAATGGCGTACTCAGCCATGACCGATCGAGTTGTTCGACCAACATGCCCAGTTGCAATTCGTCGATTCTGATCTGTTTTTTCATAAGCACCAGGAGGCTCAGACGAATCCTCTCGGAACCCTATCGGGTTGTGCTGAAGAATTCTGAAGGCCACATCGAAGACACTGTGGTTTCATCGCGCGCCCGGTCCTTTTATTCCCTCTGTACATCCATTAAGATGGATCAGTGGTTTTTCTCTCTTTGTGAGGACAATTCGTTGAAATCCAAGGTTGTCTTTTCCTGCCAAGCCTGTGGGCACCAATCCCCACGGTGGCTCGGTCGCTGCCCCGACTGCGGCGGTTGGAATACGATGAAGGAGGAACGGCAGGTCGCGACCGGCAAGGGTCGTCCTGCGGCGATGAAAACGGCTCAGGCCAAGGCGACGCCCATTGCGGAGATCGAAGTCGTGGGAGAGGATCGTCGACTGACTCGCATTGGGGAATTTGATCGAGTGTTAGGCGGCGGTGTGATTCCGGGGTCGGTGATTTTGATCGGAGGCGATCCTGGGATCGGCAAGACAACACTTCTGCTGCAAGCTTTGCCGAGGTTGGCCTCAAAAGATGAGCCGGTGTTATACGTGTCAGGCGAAGAGTCACCCCGGCAGATCAAGATGCGTGGGCAGCGACTGGGTATCGAACACCCGCATTTGCTGATTCTGGCGGAAACGTCTCTGGAACAGATTCTGAAAGCAGTGCAGGAAATACAGCCGGCCGCCGTGGTGGTCGATTCGATTCAAACGGTGTACACGGAACAGATAACCTCCGCTCCAGGCAGTATCAGTCAGGTGCAAGAGGTGGCCGGACAATTGATGTGGTTCGCCAAGCGGGCGGGAGTTCCGGTCTTCATCATTGGGCATGTCACAAAAGAAGGGGCCATTGCCGGGCCCCGGCTGCTGGAGCATATCGTCGACACAGTCCTGTACTTTGAAGGAGACAAGGGACACAGCTATCGGATTCTTCGCGCGGTCAAGAATCGGTTTGGATCGACGAACGAGATTGGGGTATTCGAAATGAAAGATGGTGGTCTCGAAGAGGTGAGTAACCCCTCTGAGTTGTTCTTAGCCGAACGTCCACAGCGGAGTACCGGATCGGTGGTGGTATCGAGTCTTGAAGGCACGAGGCCGATTCTCGTCGAACTCCAAGCGCTGGTCTCTTCGTCCAGCTATGCCATGCCCAAACGAATGGCGAACGGCGTGGAACTGAATCGAGTGTCGCTGTTGCTTGCGGTCATGGAAAAGCGGTTGGGGTTCCATCTTTCTGGACAAGATGTCTATGTGAATATCGTCGGAGGGTTGCACATCGACGAACCGGCGATTGATCTCGGGATCGTCGCGGCCGTCACGTCAAGTTTGCGGGAGGTGCCTGTTGAACCGGGGATGCTCGTATTAGGAGAGGTCGGTCTAGGCGGGGAAGTGCGCGCCGTCAGCCAGGCCGAGTCACGCATTCGTGAGGCAGCCAAGATGGGATTTAAGCGTTGCGTGATGCCTGAACGGAATCTGACGAAGCTGGATCCTATCGATGGGATGGAACTGATCGGCATCCAAGAAGTCAGAGAGGCACTCGATATTGTGTTGGCCTAGTCATCCAAGCCGGACAACCCATGGAACTTGCACAATGATGAAACACGCGCTCCGCTCATTTCTCATCGTCGTCTGTGGGGGGACTGTGCTTGCCGGCTGTGCGCTCGTTGTTCCGAAAGAAGACCTGCCACTGAAACGGGTGACGGCTGAGGAGTTAACGACGCTGTTACGGCAGCGAGATGCGGCGACTCATTCGATGAAAGGATTGTTCACCGCCAAAGTGAGGGGCAGACTTATGCCAATCGCAACGCGGGTGGAAGGGACCGTCCATTATCGTCGACCCGATGCATTGCGGCTTCGAGGTTTTACACCGTTCGGAAGCGAGTTGTTTGAATTCGTACAATCCGATGATTGGTATAAGCTCCGCTTGCCGCTGGAAGGGAAAATCTATACCGGTCGCCAATCGGACATGAGGGAGTTGGGGAAGCTCGTTCGATTCTCGCAGTTGAGCGCCTGGGCGATTGGTGGTGTTCTTGGGATGAGTTCGATTAATAAGGACGAGACGGTGAAAGTCGTGGAAGAGCGAGATCGCTATCGCCTTGAGGTGTATACGTCCGGCAGCGGTGGGGCGAGTTCATCGCGTCGGCTCATCCGCCGCCTCTGGTTTGACCACCGATTATTGGTGGTGCAAGAGGATCGATTGGGGTCGAACGGCGAGGTGGAAGCGACGATTCAGTACGACGATTTTCGATCGCTGGATAATGGCGGCCTTGTTCCCGCGCAAATGATCGTCGATCAGGACCGTCGGATGTTACGCCCGTTCAAGATTTCTCTAGAAGACGGTCGTGGGCAGGGCACGATTCAGGTAACGTTCCATGAGCTGCAGCATAACCAAACAATTAAAATAGAGGACTTGGGGCCGACCTCATAGTTCACAATATAGTTCACAATGAAAATTCTCGCAGTTGAAACGGCCACCGCATGGCAGAGTGTGGCACTCCTCGAAGATGATCATGTGTTAGCCACGCATGACCAAGAGGCGGGCGGCGCTCATGGGCCTCTGTTGTTGCCGGCAATTGATCAACTGCTCACCAAAACCAAGGTCCGTCTCAGTGAGCTCGATGGCCTCTGCTGTTCAGCCGGGCCTGGATCGTTCACGGGTATCCGTGTCGGTCTTGCGACCTGCCTGGGCCTGCGGGCGGCCAGCGGCGTTCCTCTCGCCCTAGTGCCTACGTTGGAGGCGATGGTGAGGAGTGTGCAAGGGGGAGCTCGTCTTCTCTGCCCCGTATTAGAGAGTCGTCGAGATGAGGTGTATTGGGCTCTGTTCAGGTGGATGGGGGAGGCACGATGGGAGCGGTTATTGAGTGAACAGGTCGGTACCCCAAGAGCTCTTGCGCAGAGCCTGACTGAGCACACCGTGATGTTCGGGATTGGATGGTCATCGATGGAGGGTGAGATTCGAGCGGCATTGCCGGAGTCCGTCACGGTTACGGTCGGGCCTGGCCATGCCTTCAAACCTTCAGCGATTCAAGTGGCTCGCATTGGAATAGAACGAATACGACGAGGCGAGATTGCCGGGAGCGCCGTCGCTCCGTTGTATGTGCAACGTGCGGGAGCAGAAATCCAGTACGAACGGTCAGGAGGCATCTCACCGGTAGCGCGACGTCAGAAGAGAGTAGAGAAAAAAGTTGCTGCGCGATTGGCTCGCGGTCGGCGGCATTAGAACCCACAGAACGGATGAGCAACGAGAAGCCACTTTCCGAATTTCAGATTCTTCCGGCCACGCCGGGGATGTTGTCGGATATCCTCTTGTTGGAAGAGGCTTGCTTCTCTTCCCCCTGGACGCGCAAAATGCTCCAAACGGAGTTGATGGGTAACCAGTTTGCACATTTTCTCGTTGCGATGCATCACGGACAGTCGGCGCGAAGGGCAACGTCCGCGATTGTCGGGTATCATTGTTTCTGGATCGTGTTTGAAGAGCTGCGCGTGATGAATCTAGCGGTGCGAGAGTCGATGCGTAGGCAAGGGATTGGCAAGGCCCTTGTACGGGAAGCGTTCCGCTTCGCGCTCGATCAGGCAGCCACTCGGGCAGTGCTTGAAGTCAGAGCCTCGAACGAGCCCGCACGTTCACTCTATACTACGATGGGGTTTGTTCAGGTCGGTCAGCGGCCTCAGTATTACACCAATCCGATTGAAGATGCAGTCTTGATGGAACTGAATCCGCTTGGGATGCCGAGCGGTCGGCTGAATGCACCAACGTGTTGCGCAGGAGGTGAATCAACCTCGACAGACTCACCCTAACCAGGAGGTGTCGTATGTTGACGGAAGATGCGATAGTCGAACAGCTTCGCCGCACCAACACTGAATTCCGCGAACTGGAAGAATCTCACCATCGTCTGGACCTTGAGCTGAACGAGCTCCAGAAGCGCCATGTTCTGACGCCGAAGGAAGAGATCGAGAAAAAACGGATCCAAAAAGCAAAACTGGTCACGAAAGACAAGCTTGCGGAGTTCATTCGCCTGCGTCGCGACCAACGACTGGAACCAGCGCGATAGACTACCATTAGGCCGGAACTGGATCGACAGCTGAAGTCACCGCTATGGAGCAGATCATCCATCCCTTTGCCGCTCACATTCAAAGTGTCAAGCGCCGCTTGCTTGTTATTGGGGCGACCATATTGAGTTTGCTCATTCTCACCTTCTCATTTGCTGCTGAAATGGTGGCATGGCTGAATCGTCCATTTGAGAACCAATTGGCCTTCTATGGACCGACGGAAGCGTTGTTTGCGTCGATCAAGGTATCGTTGTTGGCAGCCTTTATTCTCAGTTTACCGGTCATTTTCTATCAGTGCTGGAAGTTCATTGAGCCCGCATTGCTGCCGAAAGAACAGCGCTGGGCGATTCCATTGTTCCTATTGGCCGGAGGGTTGTTTGGATTGGGAATGGTGTTCTGCAATGTGGTGATTCTGCCATTGGTGATTGACTGGTTTGTGAGTTTCGGACTCGATCGCGATATCACTCCGCAGCTGGGCGTGGGGACGTATATTGATTTCAATGTGAAGTTTCTGCTCATCTTCGGCTGTGCGTTCGAACTGCCGTTGGCGATGACGCTGGCGGCGATGATCGGGGCGGCTTCAGCTCAGACGTTCGCACGGTACCGAAAACATGCCATCCTAGTATGTCTCATCTTGTCCGCTGTTGTGACGCCGGATGCGACGCTCTTCACCATGCTGCTGATGGCCGTTCCCTTGATGGTGCTGTATGAGTTCGGGATTCTCGGGGCTCGCTTGTTTGGGAAAAATCAAGATGGAGCTGGAATGGATTTGCCGACGGACCCTGATTTGCCCTTCAAGACGGCAGGAACCAGAATGCGATGAGGTTCCGGACCATTATCGGACTAATGCTGCTGCTATTGTGGGGTGGAGGTTTTCTCGGACTGGCCGATGGAGAAGAGCCTTTGTCGACAACCGCGATGGTAGCACCCCTAGCTCAAGTGATTTCCGATTCTCCACCGACATCGGGACCTCTCGAACAGTCGGCGGCAAGTGTACAGGCACTTACGATCAGTGAAAATGGTGTCATCTACGCAGGATCATTTGGGCATGGAGTTTTTCAGACCATGGATCGCGGTGCAACCTGGAACCGAGTGGGCGCTGGGGTCACCGATCCCTTTATTCTGAGTCTGGCAATCACGAAGAATGGGATCGTATATGCCGGAACATTTCGTGCAGGAGTGTTCCGATCTCGCGATGAAGGAAACACCTGGCACTCTGTGAATGGAGGTCTCAAACAGCTGGAGGTCAAAGCGCTCATGGTGGTCGATCACGAACTCTATGCCGGTACCGCCGATGGTGTGTATCGTCTACGCGATGCCGATGATCGCTGGATGCCGGTGACGACTGGGCTTGATGATATCCTTGTCCATTCACTAGCACGTTCAACAGATGGGACCTTGTTCGCTGGGACCTCGGGCAAAGGGATTTTTCGGCTGATCCCCCGTTCATCCGGATGGGTTCGTGTTCGGCAGGGTTTAAAAGATCATGAAGGCATGATCGAAAACTTCATCCGTGTGCTGGTCATTGATCAGGACCAGAGTATTTTGGCAGGAACGTTCGATGGTGGGGTGTTTCGCAGTGTGGATGGAGGGCTGACGTGGCGTTCAATCAGTCGAGCCCTTCCGAACGATTCCATACGGGGTATTGTGTTGAGCGATCATGGACTGGTTGTTGCCACAGGACACGGGATTTTTAAGACGGTGGATAAGGGTAAACAGTGGATCCCCCTCAACAAAGGTCTCACCAACCTTTCGATTCAGGTGCTGATTGGATGGGGAGAGAGAGGGCTTTATGCAGGAACGAGTTCAGGAGTATTTCGCAGCGATGACGGGGTTTCCTGGATCGCTGTGAATCAAGGACTAGAAGCCGGGATGGCGCCGCCTCCATTTCTCTTTCGATAATGATAGAAAGGACGAACCGCATGAGCGATGCTGCGAATAACACACGGGCTACAATTGCAATCACGACAAAAGGACAACCAATTGGAGAGATCGTCCTTAAATTCTTTCCTGATCTGGCACCCGGTCATGTCAATAACTTCATCAAGCTTTCTCAAGAAGGGTTTTATAATGGAACGACGTTTCACCGTGTTATCCCTGGATTTATGATTCAGGGGGGCGATCCCAACAGCAAAACATCCGATCGCTCGTCGCACGGGATGGGTGGACCTGGATATAAGGTAAAGGCTGAATTTAATAGTACACCGCACAAGCGCGGCATCGTGTCGATGGCCAGGGCCAACGACCCTGATAGCGCCGGATCGCAGTTCTTTATCTGTGTCTCGGATGCCAATTTCCTCGATTGGCAATATACGGCTTTTGGAGAGGTTGAGAGCGGCATGGACGTGGCCGACAAGATCGTTAGTATGAAACGGGATGGGCGAGACAATCCCTTGGAGCGCGCGGAAATGACGGTCTCAATCAGTGGATACTAGGTCTTGTTGATCATGCATGTGAACGGTGTGTGGCTGATCTCAGCGGGACTTCTTAGCTCTCTTCTTTTGTTGGCTGGTTGTGCCGCTCCCCATGTGCCATCGAGGGTGATCTACGAAGATCCGGTCAATTTCGTACGGTTGGAAAAGGACCCGGAAGTGCTCATCGAATGGCCACCAAGCCATCACGCCCATCCCTTTATGATCGATGCTGACAAATTACGGAAGATCTTGTCGGGAGTGATGGTTCAAGAGCATTGGATTGCTCTGAAACGCTGGATAAGAGGGGAGTCGCCACTAGTTCCAGCCTTCACAGACGAAGAATTGACGTTGCTTTCAACGCGCATTGCGGAGGCGCTCGCGGAGGCGAAATACAACGAACGAGTCACATTCTATCTGAGCGAGCCACAGACATTTGCCAGGCGCATTATCACAACGGGGGGACTGTATATTCACGGGACGGAACTGCATATCCTCCTGGGTAACTGGCGGATCATTTACGGAATTCCGGCCTATGGGATGATTTACGATCGGCGCTATCCCATGCGGCCAACCGCCGCGAAGGGTTTTGATTTGCGATTCCAACCCACGGAGGCCGTCGTTTCTACGAAAAGCAGCATGCTCGATGTCATCATGGCAAATGCCAAGGATGAGTTGATTATTGATCTGTCGAAACTCGAATCGTTCGAGTTATCGACTTCCCTACGAAGTTTGCCCGCAGCACGAAATGAGCTGTGAACGACCCTAACGATTTAGTACCTCTGGAAGCACATTTTTGGTACTTCCATGAGTCCTTCGATGAGGGAATGCCAGCCGAGCTTGCTTTGGCCTTGGACCCGGTCGCTGAAGCGAATGGGGAGTTCACGAATGTCTGCGCCGAGTTGAACGGCTCGCCAGGCTAACTCAACCTGGAAGACGTAGCCTTTGGCGCGTACCGTTCCAAGATGCATCTTCAGTAATAGGTTACGATGATAACATCGGAAGCCGCCTGTCCAATCATGGATCTTTGGGCCCAAAAAGAGCCTCACATAGGTGTTGCCGCAGCGAGACACCAGACGCCGTCTAGCGTCCCAATTCTCGGTGCCACCACCGGGCACATAGCGACTGCCAATAACCAACTCGGTGGTCCGGCTGCCGTGGACGAGGCGGGGTACGTCCCAAGGCGCGTGGCTGAAATCACAATCCATCTCGATGATACGGTCATAATTCCGGTGGAGCGCCCACTCAAACCCCGCCAGGTAAGCCGGCCCAAGCCCTTGTTTTTGGGGTCGATGTAAGGCATGGATATGGCGGTGTTCTCCGCGTAATTGATCAGCTAGTTGGCCGGTTCCATCCGGCGAATTGTCATCAACGATCAAGATATCAGCGGTCAGATATTTGCCGATCGTGGCGACAAGTGCCGCAAGATTAGAACGTTCGTTGTAGGTTGGAAGGACGATCACTATCGATTGGTTGAATTTGAAGGGTGAGGCGGGGACAAGCGGCCTTCCTAGCGCAATTTGGGAATATCCAGGAGGTGAACCATTCGGACTGGAACAATCGCTGATGGCAATGCGCGCACTGTCGGCACCACGAGCGACTAGTTCTTCAGCAAGCTCAAAGTTCGGAACCAGATAGGCTTCGTCGGTTTTCAGCTCCTGCAAGGAGAACGATCCGTTGACCGTTGGGACGTGATAATAGCGTATGGGGGGAGTCTGCACGTCCTTCAGCGATAGAGGACGTGATTCACTAATGGGCATAATGATTATGAGTCTGCCTTCTGATGTCGGTTCGACAAGATTATGTCCAGTGGAGAAATGGAAGGTATTCTAGATGACCATACAGAGTCGTGCAAGGGGACGCGCAAGCTGGCGCTACATTTTGACAGTGCGGGAACGGCTATGTTACATTTCGCGAGTCGTTGATATTCCAGGCTTTTCGATCATATACGGGCGAAGAATAGAAGGATAATTGTATGAGTGGATCACGGTCGCATGTGATTATTGTTGCAGGAGCAGGACCTGCTGGTATGGCCGTCGCAAGTTCGCTATCAAAGGTCGGCCATGAAATCATCATTCTCAATCGAGACATTAGGTTTGGCGGGTTGGCAGAGTACGGAATATTTCCTTCCAAACTAAAGCTTCGCGGCGGGCTCAAGAAACAGTACTGGGAACTTCTTCAGCAAAAGAATGTGCACTATTTTGGCAATGTCTCGATCGGTAACGGGAAAGACCTCACGGTCGAGGATGTGCGTGGACTGGGAGCGAGCGCGGTTGTGTTCACCATCGGTGCGCAAGGGACCAAGGCCATCGGTGTTGAGGGGGATTCAGCGCAGGGTGTATTCCACGCGAAAGATGTGGTGTACCACTATAACCGCCTACCGGGGTTTGGCGACCACCCCTTTGAGATGGGTAAACATGTCTCGGTGATTGGAGCTGGAGATGTGATGGTGGACATTGCTCATTGGTTGATCCGCTATAAGAAGGTAGAACGTGTTACGGCCATTGTCCGACGAGGCCCATTGGAACGAAAATACAATCCGAAGGAGATCCGCAGCATCTGTGCCAATATGGACCTTGAAGGGATTCGCAACGAGTTCGAACGCATCAAAGACCGTATGGTCAAGGTGGGACAGAATCCTGACGACGTCTTGAAGGGCCTTACCGACGAGTTTACCAAGTGTGAGCCTCAAGTCTCACAAACAAGAATGGGCTTCCGCTTCCTCGCCTCTCCTAAGCGTGTTCTGGTGGACGAACATAATCGTGTTCGTGCGCTCGAAATGGAGGATAACCGGCTAGACCCAAAGGGTGAGGATACGGTTGCAGTCGGGTTAAAACAATACTATGAATTTCCCTGTGATTCAGTGGTGTTTGCCGTTGGCGACAAAGTGGACGAGACTGTCGGTCTCCCTTACAAGAACGGCACGTTTATTACTAATCCCAACAAGACTGGTAACGATCCTGATGATTCGCTTTTTCAAGCCTACGATGAGACGGTCGGAAAAATCATGGATGGTGTCTTTCTAGCCGGCTGGGCTCGGAAAGCCAGTGAAGGCCTTGTCGGCGTGGCAAAGCGTGATGGAGATTGGTGTGCAGAGGTGGTGGAGCGCTATCTGGCGACCAAGAGCAGTGGCGGTGATGCCAGGGTCGTGCTCGATCAGTTACATTCGCTTCTCAGAAAGCGACAGAGTCGTCCGGTTGATGTGAGCGGGCTGCGGGCGCTTGAAGTGGCAGAGCGTTCGTTCACGGGAAAAACAGACTGTATCGGGGAATTCAAATTTACGGCAAATCAGGATATGCTTGCACGCATCGAACAGGGGAGGGTGTCGTAGCCGAGCCTGCCGACTTTATCCGTGCCCCCATTTCAGTTTGCCTCTCAATACTTCATAGTAGTGGCTTTCCGGAAAACGTATCAGTCTGGTGCGATAGTCCGACGCATGGATGACCGTCTTATCGCCCTGTACGATAGTGACTCCGACTTGGCCATCGAGTGTCGCCATCGACCCTTCATCCTGACTCGTTAATGTGACTTCAATGACAACATTGCCCGGCACAATAAGCGGGCGATGGGTCAAGGTGTGAGGACAGATTGGCGATAACATCAGGGCTTGTACGCCTGGATTCATGATGGGGCCACCGGCAGAAAGCGAGTAGGCGGTGGACCCCGTGGGTGTTCCAATGATGAGACCGTCACCTCTTAGGTTCGTCACGAATTGACCACCGATTGCAACCTGCAAGTCGATCATACGGGCTAGGGTGCCTTTGCTGATCACGACATCATTCAGGACAATCCCGCGGGCGACAGTTTCTCCGTGCCGGTGGATATGTGTTGCCAGCATGAGTCGCTCATCCAGCACAAAGTCGTTAGCAAAGACTCGTTCGAGCGAGGGGTACAGATTGTCCAGCCGGACTTCTGTCAAGAAACCGAGACCGCCCATATTGACGCCGAGAATAGGGATACCGCGTTCAGCTGCCAGCCGTGCAGCACTCAGGATGGTTCCGTCTCCACCTAGGACCACAAGAACATCGGCTTTCTCAGCCAGTTGAATCTTCGCTATTCCCCCGTCTTCGTTTAGTAGTGCCGCAGATGTTGTATCGAGCAGGACTTCGATGCTGCGGGCACGGAGCCAGGCAACCACTCCCAGTAACGTACTCTTGACCTCCGGGAACTTTGGTTTGGTTAGAATCCCAATATTTTTGCGTCTCATGGGTGCGAACAAATGGGTGGAGAAAGAAGGAGAGCGATTGTATCGAGATGTTTCTTTTTATGTCAATGAAAAGCCTGTGAGCTCATGCACGGAGGCAGGCATCGACACGACAGAGAAAATACGAATGATGCGGTTGTGTCGCCCGTCGTGTTCTCCCCGCAACCTTGACTCTCAAAGATACTGTGGTTAGAATTAGGTCAAGATTTTTCAATGGTTTTGCTCGAACGCAGCCAAGATGGGCACTCACTAGGAGGAGGCAGGATGTTCGAACGATTTACTGACAAAGGTCGAAAGATCATCATCCTTGCGCGGGAAGAAGCCGAACGACACCAAAACGATTATCTCGGCACAGAACATCTCGTCTTGGCCATACTCCGTGAGTCCGACGGCATTGCATTGATGATCCTAAAAAAGATGGGGCTTTCCACCGAGCAGATCCGGTTGGAAATCGAGCGGAATCTGCCTGGTGGAGGGACCACCATGACATTCGGAGAAATCCCTTTTAGCCCTCGAGTAAAGAAGGTGATCGAATACGGAGTCGAGGAAGCCCGCTTACTGGGCCACAATCACATCGGTAGTGAGCATCTTCTCCTTGGCCTACTTCGGGAGGAAGAAGGAATCGGTGGGAAAATCATCCGGAGCTTAGGGGCGAACCTTCTCACAGCACGGCAGTTGACTGTGACGTTCTTGCGAAAGTCGGCTCCGCGGGAGAGGGATCGAAAAAGCAATACGCCGGCCCTCGACGAGTTCGGTCGGGACTTGACCCAGTTGGCCCAAGAAGGTCAGTTGGATCCAGTGATCGGGCGGGCTGATGAGATTGAGCGGGTTCTCCAGATTCTCAGCCGAAGAAGCAAGAACAACCCTGTGCTGATCGGTGAATCTGGTGTTGGGAAAACAGCAATTGTGGAAGGACTCGCCCAACGAATCATACAATCTGAAGTTCCTGATAATCTGCTATCTCGTCGAGTCATCGCCTTGGATCTGGGCTCTCTCGTCGCGGGGACCAAGTATCGGGGACAGTTCGAAGAACGCCTCAAGGTTGTCATGAAAGAGATTGTCCAGGCCGGTAACATTATTATCTTTATCGATGAGCTCCACACACTGGTTGGAGCTGGAGCCGCGGAGGGATCCATCGACGCGTCCAATATGCTGAAGCCCGCGTTATCACGTGGCGAAATTCAATGCATCGGGGCCACGACGTTGGATGAATATCGCAAGCATATTGAAAAAGATGGAGCGTTGAAACGACGATTCCAGCCGATCCACGTTCAACCACCGAACCTCGATGAAACCGTGCGCATCATTCAAGGGCTTCGGGATCGATATGAAGAACACCATGGAGTGGAAATCACTGAAGATGCGATCATTGAAGCGGTGAAATTGTCCGATCGGTACATTACGGATCGTTTCCTGCCTGATAAGGCGATTGACTTGATCGACGAAACCGGATCGCGTGCCAAGCTCCAAACGTATGCGCTTCCTTCTGAATTAAAAGCCATGGAGCAAGAGCTCAAGAAGGTTGCGCGAGAGAAAGAGCTATCGATTTCCATGCAGAACTTTGAAGAAGCGGTACGACATCGTGAGGAGGAAGAGCGACTGCGGAAGCTGCTTGATGAATCCAAACGGGAGTGGAAAAAGAATCAGGAAAAGAATAAGCCTGTGATTGGCAAGGAGGACGTCGCCTACGTGGTTTCCAAGATGACCGGGATTCCGCTGTTTAAATTAGAAGAGGAGGAATCCAATAAGCTGTTGCGCATGGAAGAGTTCCTTCATAAGCGAGTGGTTGGACAAAATGAAGCTATTTCTGCCGTTGCCCGCGCTATCCGACGATCTCGAGCTGGCTTGAAAGAAGTCAAAAAGCCGATCGGTTCCTTTATTTTTCTAGGACCGACTGGCGTCGGGAAAACGGAATTGGCGAGGACGCTAGCGGAATTTTTATTCAACAGCGAAGAGGCGTTGATTCGTGTTGATATGTCAGAATACCAGGAGAAGTTTACGAGCTCTCGCCTCTTCGGTGCCCCTCCCGGCTATGTGGGGTACGAAGAAGGAGGGCAACTGACTGAAAAAGTCCGTCGACGGCCTTACTCTGTGGTGTTATTCGATGAAATCGAAAAGGCCCATCCAGACGTGTTCAATGTGTTGCTTCAAGTTTTGGATGACGGAGTGTTGACCGATAGCCTTGGGCGAAAAGTCGATTTTAAGAATACTGTCGTCATCATGACCTCCAACATCGGAACAAAGATGATTCAAAAGGGTGTGTCTCTGGGATTTCAGAGCACAGAAGGAGAAGCCGCACGGCGGAAAAAAGAAGAGGTACTCGGTGAGCTCAGGAAATCATTTAGCCCTGAGTTTCTGAACCGGATCGATGAAATCGTCATTTTCCATCAATTGGAGAAAGAGCAGCTGTATTCTATCTTGGACATCCTGCTCCGTGAATTGAATCTCCGTGTATTGGACAAGGGTATTGAAATCGAGGTGGATGAAGAGGTCAAGCAATGGTTGATTAAAGAAGGGTATGAACCGTTGTACGGAGCCAGACCAATGCGGCGAGCAATCCAGCGTGCCATTGGGGACCCGCTGTCGGATGAGCTTATTCGAGGACGCTTCAAGGAAAGCCGAAAGGTGAGAGTGGTGCTTCGCGATGGAGCTCCGGCATTTATTGAGCAGGAGGCGATGGCTGGAGTCTAGTGCATTTGTGAGCATCAAAATTCTGTATGTGATCAGCGACGGCCTCTGCGGCGATTCGCCGTAGAGGCCGTTTTATTGCTAGCCGTACGTGGTACCCGCGTAAACCGATGGATCTCTTCCCTGTTCAGTTACACTCGTCAGACTATCCTGGGTGGTGTCCCGGGCCGATTCTCGGTATCGAGTCATCATGCGATGAAACTGCGGCAGCCGTACTGGGAGATGAGGGGAAAGTATTGTCCAACGTGGTGTCTTCGCAGGTCGCCGTCCATGAAAAGTTTGGTGGTGTTGTCCCTGAATTGGCAGCTCGAGCTCATCTAAGCTTGATCGATCAGGTTGTTGAGCAGGCATTGTCTCGGGCTCTGACTTTAAAGTGTAATCTTGCTGCAGTCGCTGTGACTCAAGGGCCGGGCCTGGCTGGTGCGCTGCTGGTAGGGTTGAGCTACGCCAAAGGCCTTGGCTATGGGTTGAGACTCCCAGTTGTCGGGGTAAATCACTTGCAGGGTCACATCGCATCGGCATGGCTTGCGGATCCAACGTTTCCTGTGCCGTGTATTGTCCTGGTCGTATCCGGTGGTCATACGCATCTCTATCGTCGAGACGGCAATGGCCAGTGCATCCTACTTGGGCATACTCGTGATGATGCCGCCGGTGAGGCGTTTGACAAGGGCGCTCAGATGCTTGGCCTTGGTTATCCTGGTGGACCTGCCATTGATCGTGTCGCCCGCTCTGGAGATTCAGGCGCAACCCTATTTCCTCAATTCCGAGGAGGGAGAACGAGTCTGGAGTTCAGTTTCAGCGGTTTGAAGACATCCTTGCTATACAAGCTTCGTGACATGATCGTTCCCCCGTCCCCCGATCAGATCGCCGACCTCGCCGCAAGTTATCAGGAAGCGATTGTGCAGGTCTTGGTTGCCAAGGCTTTTGTCGCCCTAGAGCATTCAAGGTTAGCGTCCCTTGCCGTGGTAGGTGGTGTCTCTGCGAACTCAAGGTTAAGGACCATATTAAAAGAACGCGCTGCGCAGGCGCACATTCGCTTGTCGCTTCCCCCGTTGGAGTATTGTACCGACAATGCTGCGATGATTGCTGCAGCAGGGCGACAACTGCTCATCAACGGCCAGCAGCCATCCCTGCGTCAAGATATCAGCCCAATGGAGGAGCCAGTATCAATTGGGAAGGAACGCCGAGTACAAGTGAGTTCCTAATACTTAAAAAAGGAGATGAGTTATTTCTGATATTCGCGGCCAGATCACAGGACTGCGAGCAAGTCAGGTGGCGGCAGTCGAACGACTCTATCGACGTCGTGTTCCCAGCGACAAGGTTATTTCATTGGAATTGGCCAAATCAATGGCGCAGCTCACCCTTGAGATTCGTCGTCCTCTAGGGGTGCTGCTGACACGACGAGGCCAGGTTCAAGAAGTGATTGTGGGAACAGAGTTGACTCTGTCGTCCACAACCATGACGCTATTTCGAACAGGGACTCGATCTCTTCGCGGATTACGTTTCGTTCGCACACAACTGCATGATCAGCCGTTGAGCCAGGAAGCGCTGACCGATCTTGCATTTCTACGACTTGACCTGATCGGGGTCCTCTCAGTTGAAGAAGACGGTCGTGTAGGCAACCTGTACATGGCCCATTTACTGCCGCCTGGTTCAACCGGTCAATTATTCAAGGTCTTCAAGGCTATTCCGTTCCATAACCTCACGATATCATTCGATACATTTATTGAGGAACTCGAGGCCAATCTGCAACACGCACGTGCTCTTCACGCTGTGGGCGACGGCACGGAATCGGCCATACTCGTCAGCGCTTCCACCAAGAGCCGAGGTGAGCAAGCGGAACAGTTAGTGGAATTGGCGGAGCTTGCGACATCAGCCGGCGTAACGGTGATCGATCGTATGGCGCAACGGACGGCAGATGGGCATCAGCGGTATCTCTTAGGGAGCGGGAAGATGAAGGATGTGTTGATCCAGACGCTCCACCGGGGTGCGGACATGGTGATTTTTGATCAAACCTTGTCGCCAGCTCAACTCCGAGCGATCTCGGAAATGACCGATATCAAGGTTATTGACCGTACGCAACTGATTCTGGATATCTTTGCCCGGCGAGCCCATAGTCGTGAGGGTAAGGTACAAGTCGAGCTAGCGCAGTTGCGCTATCTGCTTCCGCGATTATCTGGGCGAGGCACTCAACTCTCACGTCTGGGAGGCGGTATCGGAACCAGAGGCCCTGGGGAAACAAAATTGGAAACCGATCGACGGAAGGTGCGGGATCGCATCACGCATTTAGAACGAGAACTGGCACAGTTTGCGCGGCATCAGGATCAACGGCGAGCCCGCCGAGACCGATACGGACTTCCTGTTGTGTCGCTTGTCGGCTACACCAATGCCGGCAAGTCGACACTTCTCAACGTGCTGACAAAAAGTCATGTTTCTGCCCAAAACAGGCTGTTTGAAACGCTTGATACGACGAGCCGACGACTGCGGTTCCCTGAGGATCGTGAGGTCATCATTACAGATACGGTCGGGTTTATTCGAGATCTCCCGCAAGAATTGGTTGGTGCCTTTAGGACCACACTCGATGAGTTGCGGGAAGCCGATCTTCTCCTTCACATCGTCGATATGAATGCGAGGGATATCGAGGTTCAGCTGACAACGGTCGAGTCTATTCTTGCGGAGTTACATCTCAGCTCCGTGCCAAGGTGGCTCGTGTTCAACAAATGTGATCAGGTGCCGTCGCAACAGGTTGAGGCGCTCTGTCGTCGGTTTGAAGCCATCGGGATTTCAGCACTTCAGCCGACCACGCTAGGTCCTCTCTTTGCTCGATTGGAGGCCTATGTTCGATCTCTCTCAGTCGCGGACGATCGGACGTCCCACGTGACCGTACAAGACGATGAGGTGACGCTTGCGTCCCGTCGGTGATCGCTGCACAATCGACCTGCCGTGAAGAGAATTAAGAAGAAAAATGGGTCTCCTGAACCAACACGTCCATCACAGATTATCGGACGTCTGCGTCTCGCCATGCCGGAGGCGAAGGTGGAACTCACGCATAGATCCCCGTGGGAGCTACTGGTCGCAACCATTCTTTCCGCCCAGTGTACAGACCAGCGAGTTAATCAAGTGACACCGGCACTGTTCAAGCGATACCGTACTCCCCATGCTATGGCGAAAGCGACATCGGGTGAGCTAGAGGTGCTCATCAGACCCACTGGGTTCTACAAGACTAAGGCCAAGAACTTGATTGGTTGTGCTCAGGCCATTGCTACGCGATTCGGCGGCAAGGTGCCCGATGCGATGGAGGCACTCACCTCAATTCCTGGTGTCGGTCGAAAAACGGCTAATGTACTGCTCGGAGCCGCATTTGGAAAACCTGGACTGGTGGTCGATACGCATGTGAAACGGGTTGCCAACCGATTGTCGATGACACACTCTAGGAATCCTGAGCACATCGAGCGTGATCTGCAATCCATTTTTTCCGAAGCCCAGTGGACCGATGTTTCTCAGCGGTTGCTGCTGCATGGTCGTTATGTGTGTCTTGCGCGGAAGCCACGATGTGCTATTTGCCCGATTCACGATATGTGTGAGTGGGAAGGAAAAGCGTTGCCATGATCAAGAGTATGACGGGGTTTGGTCGGCAGCAGGCGACATGGTCCGATGGGACCGTCACGATAGAAGTGAGATCGGTCAATCATCGCTTCCTCGAAATGTCCGTTCGACTGCCGAAAACCATGACTGGCCTAGAGGAAGTCTTTAAGAAAGGTATTCAGCAGCATTGTGCACGTGGGAGAGTTGAGCTGACGGTAATGCTGCAGGGGAGTCGAGGGAACGTTCGATCCCTTCAACTTGACGCTGGTTTGGCGAAACAGTACCATGAGGCGCTTCGCAGCCTCCAGCGTTCACTTAAACTGAAAGGCTCCATTGATATCGGATTGATGGCGGGGTTGCGCGATATCCTCGTGCTATCCGAACAACCCATTGATGATCGCAAACTGACAAAGCTAGTGGAGAAACTGGGACAGAACGCGATTCTTGATATGGTAACGATGCGAAAGAATGAAGGAGCGCTTCTTGCGAAGGATGTTCGTTTTCGACTTACTCAGTTGAGTGAATGCAAAACGACCGTATCAGCGCGTGCACCCATGGTTGCTCAGGAGGCCTTCGAACGTATGAAGATACGTGTAGAGAAGCTGCTGGGTGACTCCATCCCCGATCTTGCTCGACTCAACCAAGAACTGGCTTTGTATGCAGACCGGTGTGACATTACGGAAGAATTGGTCAGACTAGACGCGCATATGATACAGTTTGACCGTGCTATGCAGGGCATGGAGCCAATCGGCAAAACATTGGATTTTCTTCTTCAGGAGATGGGGCGGGAAGTCAACACGATCGGATCGAAAGCAAATGACGCTCAAATCACGGCGGAGGTCGTCAAAATGAAAGCGGAGCTTGAGCGCCTGCGCGAACAGATGCAAAATGTCGAATGAGCATTGTGATGTCTTCGAATAGGCTCTATTCAACTCAGACGGCGGATCGTCAAGCTCCCGACCGTCGAGGAATTCTCTATATTGTTTCAGCTCCTTCTGGTGCGGGAAAGACCACCTTGTGTAAACAGATTGTCACATCGGTGCCGGGGATTTGGCATTCAGTGTCGTTCACGACGAGGATGCCACGCCCTGGAGAGGCGCATGGGCGCGAATATTTTTTCATCAATAAAAACGTATTTCAGGAGATGGTTGCGCGGAATGAGTTCCTAGAATATGCACATGTCTACAGCCACTGGTACGGAACTCCTCTGAGGCCGTTGACGGCAAAGTTGGAGCAGGGGATCGATGTCTTGCTCGAAATCGATGTTCAAGGCGCACTCCAAATAAAGAAACAATTCGAGGATGCTGTCTTTATCTTCATTTTGCCTCCATCTATGGACATACTGCGTGCCAGACTGCAGAGCCGAGGGTCAGATTCTCAAGAAGAAATTGACCTCCGCTTGAACAAGGTAAGGGCGGAAGTACGGTATTGCAATGAATACCAGTACATTGTTCGTAACGATGATTTCACTCAGTCGCTTCGTGACCTACAAAGTATTTTTCTGAGCGAACGGCTCAAGACCAGCCGGTTGGACATGCATTGGTTAGAACAGAGTTTTCTCCTTGACAAAGATGTGAACCCAGTAGAACGAGAGCCATCAACCACTTCATAGCAGAGGGGCTAAGGTGAATTATGATTGATATGCTGAACTTGTTGCCGCAATACACCACCAATGAATTTGACTCTCGTCACCGTTTAGTGATCGTCGCATCTCAACGGGCAAAACACTTGACAGAAGGTGCCAAACAGGCTGGGTCCTCTCGATTTACCAAAGAAACAACGATTGCCCTTGATGAGGTATTGAGAGGACAGGTCAAATACCTCACTGGTAAAGAAGCTCGCGATGCGACGAAAGAGGCAAAGCGCGGGAAAGAAGGCGAAACTGAGCGCATTGCAATGATGACGGGAGAGGATGCTCGCGAAATCAAGAAAGAACTCAGCGTGTATGTCGATGACACGGTCCCATCGGCGGCGACGCCCACTGAGGAGTAGGGCTTGGACGGAGCGCGATTGTCTACATGTCTGTGGGGCAAGCGGGTAGCCTTGGGGGTAACCGGCAGTATCGCTGCCTATAAAGCAATCAGTTTGCTCCGAGCGCTAAGACGGGAAGGGGCCGTCGTGTCCGTGGTCATGACTAAGGCTGCGACGAAGTTCGTGACTCCCCTCACGTTTGAAGTCCTTTCCGGGACGCGAGTGGCAACGGATCTGTTCGAAGCACATGAAGAAATGGCCCATCTCACGATTCCGGAGCAGGTCGACGTGGTGCTTGTGGCTCCGGCAACGGCAAACTTCCTGGCCAAAGCGGCTCTTGGTCTCGCAGATGATGTGCTGACCACGATGCTGTTGAGTGCTCATTGCCCGGTTGTTGTCGCACCGGCAATGGACGGCGATATGTGGATTCACCCCACGGTCGTTCACCATGTGGAAACGCTTAAAGCTCGGGGTATCGTCGTGCTTGAACCAGAAGTCGGACCACTGGCCTCAGGACAGGTCGCACAAGGGAGGTTGTGCGGAGAACCCAAGATTTTAGCCGCAGTTGATGCGGTCCTGGCCGCACAATGTGATTGGCACGATCAGGTGGTTCTAGTCTCAGCAGGCCCAACTCAGGAGCCGATCGATCCAGTTCGTTTTCTTTCGAATCGTTCGTCCGGGAAAATGGGGTATGCAATCGCAGAGGCCGCACGAGCTCGAGGAGCAGAGGTCATCTTGGTCTCAGGCCCATCGTCTCTGAGTGCCCCGCCAGGAGTCACAACGATTCGCGTAAACACCGCCGCTGAAATGGCTGACGCCTTGTGGCAGAATTTTCCTGCCTGTACGGTTTTCATTATGGCTGCGGCGGTTGCAGACTTTCGTCCTAAAGACGAGGCCGAACACAAAATTAAGAAACAGGGAAAAGCGGAGATGGTTCTCGAGCTTGAATCGACCACGGATATACTTGCGATGCTCTCCGCACAGCGAACATCGCAAATCGTAGTAGGATTTGCCGCAGAAACAGAGCAGGTTCTGTCCCATGCACAAGACAAGTTAAAAACCAAAGGGCTAGATCTCATCGTGGCCAATGATGTGACTCAAGAGGGAGGTGGATTTGGCAGTGATAACAATGCCGCGATGATTCTCTCTGCGACTGGTGAACAGCGCGACTTGGGCCTGATGCCCAAGCGTCGCTTGGCCAACGAGATTTTGACCGCAGTGCGCGAACTGTGCTTGAGCGCCCCACGGCGAAAATTTGTAGCTGAATGAGCAAGGGAATGGCCTCAGGATCAAAAACAACGAATAACGCGGCTGAGATTGACCGTTTGGCCCTCGCCTTCGTCAAGGAGCCAGGGTCCAAGGTGTTTATCCCTTTGGCAGAAGAATATGGCAAAGCCGGTATGTGGGAAGAGGCTGCTGGGGTCCTTGAAGATGGATTGAAGACATATCCGGGTTTCATAACTGCCATGGTGGCATTAGGCCGTGCCTATGAGCAGATAAACCAGCCGGTTAAAGCGAAAGCGATCCTGGAAGAAGCTATAAAGCTGAGCCCCGATAATCTGCGGGCTCATCGGACTTTAGCTAAACTCTATGCGGCTCAAGGGACGAAAGATGCGGCGATTCGTTCCTGCAATGTCATTCTGGATCTTAACCCACACGATCAAGAGGTGTTGTCGCTTCGTACTGGGCTAGAGGCGTCAGAAGAGCAATGGGCTGAAGATGATCTCATACGGGTTGAGGAGAATCGGACAAACACGAGAATCCATGAAGATGGTCATAGAGAGCAAATGAGTCCTCCCCTGGCGAACGGGGCGTTAGCTCAGGCTAACGAAACGGATAATAGATCGCTCAGCGTTGCTCCCCCACGTTCCGCCGCAACCCAGGAGTCACGGACGGTGGTCAGAAGCTCGATTGTGATACAGCTAAAGCAGTGGCTCAGCTTGATTCAGGCGCGTCGTCGGGACCGGCAAAGCTCCTCCGAACCAACTCCAAGAACTTCTTCGTGACTTCAACGGTTTGACCCCTAGAAAAGGTACTGCTAAAATGCCGCCTCTGGTAGGATGGTGTGTACTTGGGGCGGCGTACGCGACATGCTGCGTATTTTAGTTTTGCATGGTCCTAACCTTAATCTGCTAGGCAATCGAGAAGAGGCGATCTATGGGGCGGCGACTCTTGCTATGATTGACGGATCACTCAACAAACTCAGTCTTGAATTGGGCGTCGAGCTCGTTATACGTCAATCGAATCTGGAAGGGGAGTTAGTGAATTGGGTTCAAGAGGCGCGAGATGGGTATCATGGGATCATCATCAATCCCGCGGCCTATACCCATACGAGCGTCGCTATTCGAGATGCTTTAGCAGCCGTTAATCTACCCACCGTCGAGGTTCATTTATCAAATATCTATCGACGGGAGGAGTTCAGGCACCATTCGTATATATCGGGAGTAGCGTTGGCACAGATCTGCGGTTTTGGTCCTTTCGGGTACCTTCTGGCGCTGAGAGGACTGTGTGAACAGCTAGCTGAATACAGAGCCAAGGATATTCCGGGAATTCCTAGCGCTCCTCCGGGCACGGATACTGATGCCCATTGAGGTGGCCGCCGCGAAGGGAGCATTGTTTGTCGAAGGGAGTGACGAGTGATTTCCACGGTTGATTTTCGTAGCGGTGTTCGGCTGATGGTCGAGGGAGAACCTTTTTATATTGTTGAATTTCAACATGTAAAGCCAGGCAAAGGTGGAGCGTTTGTCCGTACCAAATTGAAGAGCTATCTTTCTGGAAACGTATTGGACCGAACATTTCGATCGGGCGAACGGTTTGAAGAACCCGACCTAGAAGAACGCGACATGCAGTTTCTCTACGCCTCCGGAGAGTCCTATACACTCATGGATACCGAGACCTATGAGCAACTGACCTTTGAGAAGAATCAGTTGGGAGATAATGCGGACCTGCTAAAGGAAAATATGGTCGCTAAGATTCTCATCTACGAGCATCGTCCCATTGCCGTGGAGTTGCCCAACTTTATTGAACTCAAAGTGGTTGATGCAGAGCCTGGAGTGCGGGGAGATACGGCGTCTGGCGGGACCAAGCCTGCAGTCGTCGAGACCGGAGCGACGATCAAAGTTCCGCTGTATCTGGAGGTTGGGACCGTGATTCGGATCGACACGCGTACGAGATCCTATGTGGAGCGTGTTCGGTGAGGCGTCGAACGAAGATAAAGACTCGACGGATGGTGATGCCAGAGATCGTGAGCGAGTCAATGCCTGATGCATCGCTTGCGACGGGTTCCACCAAGCAAATCCAAGAACTCATCGATCTGCTTCGCCGCAATAATTTAACCGAGCTTGAGGTTGAACTCCAAGGCATCCGGATCCGTGTTCGTCACGAAGTTCTTGTTAAGCCCACGACTGCCTCGCTCCAAGAATCGACTCCTGCCTCCCCGCAACAGCCGACCCAATCCGCTTCTGCGACGATACCAGTACTAGAAGGTGCGACAGGTTTTCTTACCGTCACCTCCCCCATTGTCGGCACGTTCTATCGATCCCCCTCTCCCGACGCCGACGCATACGTTGAAGAGGGTGATATGGTGAAGAAGGGCCAAGTGCTGTGTATTGTCGAAGCAATGAAACTCATGAATGAAATTGAATCCGAAGTGGATGGCCGGGTCGTCAAGATTCTGGTTGAGAATACAAAATCTGTGGAATATGGTCAGCCGCTTTTTCTCATCGATCCCAAAGCTGCTTCGTAGCTTGTTCTCACGACCGCCTTACTAGCGCCATATATCGGAGTCGAAACGTGTTTAAGAAAGTGTTAATCGCCAATCGTGGGGAAATCGCGCTACGGGTCATCCGAGCCTGTAAGGAGCTTGGCATTGAGACCGTTGCCATTCATTCGGAAGCCGACGCACTTAGCTTGCACGTTCGAGCAGCCGACGAAAAGGTGTGTGTTGGGCCTGCCGATTCCGCTTTAAGCTACAGAAATATCCCTAACGTCCTCAGTGCTGCCGAGATCACGGGAGTCGATGCGATCCATCCCGGGTATGGATTCCTTTCTGAGAACGCCCATTTCGCTGAGGTCTGTGAGTCTATCGGCATCAAGTTCATTGGTCCTAGTTCTGAAAATATTGCCTTAATGGGTGATAAAGCGAAGGCGCGTGAGATTGTGGCGAAACGAGGGCTTCCGGTTACACCTGGAAGCCCGGGCGAATTGCGGAACGAAGAGGACGCACTGCAGGCCGCCGTGAAGATTGGCTTTCCGGTGATCATTAAGGCAACGGCTGGAGGGGGCGGACGGGGCATGCGCGTCGTCAATAGAGCTGAGGACTTAAGTCGGGCGTTCCAAGCTGCTCAGGCGGAAGCTAAATCGACGTTTGGCAATGACGGCGTCTACCTTGAGCGTTATTTTTTGGAACCCCGGCATATCGAGGTGCAAATCATGGCCGACCAGCATGGTCGGGTAATCCATCTGGGCGAGCGTGACTGTTCGATTCAACGCCGACATCAAAAACTGGTGGAGGAGACGCCGTCTCCTGTTGTTGATGACAAACTTCGCCGAGAAATCGGCAGAGTCGCGGTAGAAGCTGTGAAGGCTGCCCATTACAGAAATATTGGGACCGTGGAATTTCTTCTTGATAAGGACCAGAAGTTTTACTTTATGGAAGTTAATACTAGAATTCAGGTTGAGCACCCTATCACAGAGATGGTGACAGGTATCGATCTGGTCAAAGAACAAATTCGTCTTGCAGCGGGCCATCCGCTCTCCATCCGCCAACAGGACGTAGTACTCACCGGCCATAGTCTTGAATGTCGTATTAACGCAGAAGACCCTGAGAAGTTTACGCCGTCTCCTGGTGTGATCACAAAATACAGCCCACCTGGAGGGTTTGGAGTTCGCGTTGACTCCGCCATGGAATCAGGCTCGACGGTTGTGCCCTATTATGATTCCATGATTGCTAAACTCATCACCCATGGCCGTAACCGGCAAGAATCCATGGCGCGTATGAGACGCGCGCTGAGTGAGTTCGCCATCGAGGGCATCAAGACGACCATTCCGCTTCACCGCCGGATCCTTGAGGATCCGGACTTTCAGAAGGGTCATGTTTCGACGACATTCTTAGAGCGATTCCTAGCAAGTTGAGGGTACGAGCTCTCTTCAAACTGCCTAAGATAGTATTCCTTCCTTTAATTAGATTTTTCATTTCTTGGTCTGCAACTCTGTCCATGTTAGGCTTAATCCAAGTCACCAGCACGGCAATCATCCTGCCGACGGGAGGTGATTCTCTCCTGTCTTCTTGATAGGATAACTCGGCCCTTTGAATGTAGC
>CAZJOQ010000029.1:0-26793 GCA_964547625.1 uncultured Nitrospira sp. | reverse complement strand
AAGGTCGCCGGAATTTCAGGGAACGTCAACAGTATCGGCTCCGATACATTGAATAACCTCATGACGCTCTGGGCAGAAGGGTTTCGCAAACAGTACCCGAATGTGAAAATTCAAATTGAAGGGAAAGGTTCAAGCACGGCTCCACCTGCACTGATTGAAGGGACCGCGCAACTAGGTCCGATGTCGCGCCCGATGAAATCGACGGAGATCGATTCGTTTGAGCGTAAATACAAGTACAAGCCGACTGCCTTTCCCGTCGCGATCGATGCGCTGGCGGTGTACGTGCACAAGGATAATCCCATCCAAGGGATGACTATGGCCCAGGTCGATGCGGTTTTCTCAAAGAGCCGCCGATGGGGTGCCAGAGAGAACATCGACCGCTGGGGCCAGTTGGGCATCACCGACGAATTGGCCGACTCTCCCATCAGTCTGTTTGGCCGCAACTCCGCATCCGGGACCTACGGCTTTTTCAAGGAACATGCGCTGAAAAACGGCGACTTTAAAGACTCAGTCAAAGAGCAACCAGGCTCGGCATCCGTCGTGCAGGGAGTCACCGAGGACCCCGCAGGCATCGGTTACAGTGGGATCGGTTATTTGACCTCGGGCATACGTGCGCTTCCCTTAGCTGAAAAGGAAGGGGTAGCCTTCGCGACCGCCTCGCAGGAGAATGCTATGAACGGGTCCTATCCGCTCTGGCGGCATCTGCTGGTTTATGTCAATAAAGTGCCGAACAAACCGCTTGATCCGCTGGTAAAAGAATTTATCAAGTTTATCTACAGCAAAGAAGGGCAAACCATCGCCATCAAGGATGGTTTCTTTCCGCTTCCGCAGACCCTGATTGAAAAGGAATTGGCGAAGGTTGGATAAGTCTAAAACAGGAACGCTGGAGCCGACAATGAAAGTCGAAGCATGAACGTGCCGCCACTTACTCCGATCCCAGTGCTTCAAGGAGAGTCCTCCCCAGGCCAGGGTTCCATTCAAACCCCGGCCCTGGTGGGTGGGCTATTCAGCCGACGCCAAATAAGATCCATTACGGATGGGATCACCCGCTTTGTCATTAAGACGGGCGGGATCAGCATTATTTTGTGCATTGTGGGGATGTGTATCTTTCTGGTGAAAGAAGTCATCCCACTTTTTCAGCCGTCCCACGCGATCCAGACCGAGCCGATTGCACTGTCTCCGCTTGAGCGTCCCTCGACATCAGCCCTCATCGGCATCGACGAACATCAAGAGTTGGCGTATGTCCTACGCGGAGACTCATTGGAGTTTGTCTTCTTAGGGGAGACCACGTCAGCCATAACGAAGATTCCTTCGCGAGGCTTGTTGCCCGATGGCTCAGTCACAGCGCTCGCGCGAGCGCTCGGGAAGGGGCACTTTCTCGCCCTGGGGACGGAAGATGGCCGCGTCATCCCTGTGGCGATTGAATTCACTCAGGACTTCCAAGGAAACGAACGTTCGATTGCCCCGTCCGTCATGGTCGGGACTCCGATGAGTGCTTCACCGACTCCGCAACCAATCATCAAGATGGCGTATCAGAGCACGCACTCCGACGTTCAGACTGCCGTGCTGCTTCAAGACCAGCATCTCTGGCTGACCACGAGCCGGAATATATCTCGCCCCGATGGAACCACCACGGCTTCGATCACACAGGTTGATCTCACGCCGACTATCCCCAGTCGGGTGACGGCGCTCACGCTCGCAAGTCAGGCAGAGCTTCTCGCTGTTGGTACGGAAGACGGCAAGATATTTAATTTTGACCTTCAGGAACCGGCAAAACCTGGTCTTGTTGAGATAACTCAGGCTTCCGAACGAAACGAGGCGATTACCGCGCTGGCCTATTTGATGGGTGACCGGAGTCTTGTGGTCGGCGATTCGTCCGGGCAGATTGCTGTATGGATGCCTGTGCGGGAACATGCTGCGACCAATAAGACCCATATGACGCTCATCCATCGGTTTACCCCTCACCAGAGTGCGGTCACCGACATCACGATTTCCCAGCGCGATAAGGGATTCATCACAACCGATGCCGGGGGAGAAATTCGGTTGCACCACTCGACGTCCGAACAAACGTTGCTGACATTTGCTCCGCAACAAGGGACCCTTCTCAGTACTTATTTTTCTCCAAAGGCGGATGGCCTGGTCGGTCTCGCCGAAAATAATAAGCTGGTGCATTACCACATTTCGAATCCCTTCCCAGAAATCACCTTGACCACTCTGTTCTCCCCTGTGATGTATGAGGGGTATGATCGGCCGGAACTTGTCTGGCAATCCTCGAGCGGGTCGGACGACTTTGAGGCCAAGTTCAGCTTGACCCCGCTGATTTTTGGAACCATTAAAGGGACCATCTATGCCGTGCTCTTGGCAGTGCCGTTGGCGGTGTTGGCCGCAATCTACACCGCCATGTTCATGCATCCGGATCTCCGGGCCAAGATCAAGCCCACAATTGAAATTATGGCGGCTTTGCCCACCGTAGTGCTTGGATTTCTGGCCGGCCTCTGGTTTGCCCCGGTCCTAGAGCGGAACTTTCCTGCCATGACAGGGATGGTCTTGGTGATGCCCGTGGTCATTGCCCTATCCAGCGGACTCTTTATCTTGCTCCCAGCCTCCCTCAAGCATCGTGTGCGGCCTGGTGTTGAGGCGCTGCTCATGATGCCCATCATCGTCGCCGTGGTCTGGGGGTGCCTTGAGACCAATGCATGGTGGGAGTCCTTCTTGTTCGATGGCCATTTTAAACAGTGGATCCAGACCCATCTCGGTCTAAATTATGACCAGCGCAACGCCATCGTCGTCGGTGTGGCCATGGGATTTGCCATCATTCCCATCATCTACAGTATTTCCGAAGAAGCGCTCTCCAATGTTCCGAAGAATCTGATCGCCGGTTCTTTAGCCCTTGGCGCTACGCGGTGGCAAACGCTCACCCACCTCGTCCTGATCTCGGCCAGTCCAGGCATCTTCTCGGCGTTGATGATTGGGTTCGGTCGGGCTGTTGGAGAGACTATGATCGTGCTGATGGCGACCGGCAACACGCCGATCATGGATTGGAGCCTGTTTAACGGGTTTCGAACCCTGTCTGCGAATATCGCCGTGGAGATCCCTGAAGCGCCGCATGGAGGGACCTTGTATCGCACACTCTTTTTGGCGGGGTTACTCCTATTTATTGCCACATTTCTTCTGAACACCGTAGCCGAGGTGGTTCGACAGCGGCTCAGAGAGAAGTACAGCCAATTCTAATCGATTTGATTTCCACAAGGCGACATTCTAGGCTTGGCAGGTAGCACTCAGTTGTTGGAAGTCGATCTGGCAAAGGTTGGGGCACGAGTGATTCAATGAAGCTGTGGCTCAGGCATTTCATGGCGAGCGGAGAGCTCTTCATTTGGGGCTGTGGGGCGGGGCTTTCCCTGTCGCTGCTCATGATCGCCGGCCTCCTGGTACTCATCCTCCTCAACGGGTTCGGGTATTTCTGGCCGGCTGATCTCGTCGAATTAACGCTGAAGGACGGAAAACATGTGATCGGTCAGTTGGCCGGCGAGGAAGTGAGTCCGAAAGGGGTTCCGCGAATCAGAATGAAGATCGGCAATCGCGATCTGTACGGGCTGGACTATCGGTGGATCAACACCGATCAGATCGTCGAACGAACCACGCCGGCCGATCTCGTGATGGTGGAGCGGCGCGAGTGGGGGAACTTCTATGGCCGGCTCCGGACGCTGACCAAGGAAGAACAAACTGTGGCCGAAGGCTCGGAGGCCGTATGGCAGTCCCTCCCAGCCCTGCTTCGACAGGCCGAATCAAGCGAGGCAGAGAGCCCGTACATGGTGCTTGTTGCTGATGCTAATGGCAGAGAAAAGTCCATTGCACTCAGCCAAGTCATCCGAGTCTTGCACCCGAACGACCTTTCGAAGATGGAGAAGGTGTGGGTCTATGCCGGAAACCTCTGGATGGTGCTGACCACGGAGCCACGAGAAGCCAACACGGAGGGTGGGATCTTCCCTGCCATTTTCGGCACGGTCATGATGGTGATGATCATGAGCTTCATTGTCACCCCCTTTGGTGTCATCGGTGCTCTGTATCTCAGAGAGTATGCTCGCCAGGGAGTCATCGTGCGCACGGTCCGCATTGCCGTCAACAATCTTGCAGGGGTTCCCTCGATCGTCTTCGGCGTATTTGGGTTGGGGTTTTTCGTTTACGGCGTTGGAGGTACAATCGATGCGCTGTGGTTCTCCGACCGACTGCCCACCCCGACATTCGGCACAGGTGGAATCCTATGGGCGTCACTCACACTGGCACTTTTGACTGTTCCTGTGGTCATTGTCGCAACTGAAGAGGGACTGGCAGCTGTGCCGAGGGAGTATCGGGAAGGGTCGATTGGCTTGGGCGCGACGAAATGGGAGACCATATGGAAAGTCGTGCTACCCACGGCACTCCCGGGCATTTTGACAGGACTGATCCTGGCCATGGCTCGTGCGGCGGGTGAGGTGGCGCCCTTGATGTTGACCGGAGTCGTCAAACTGGCACCGGCCATGCCGATCGACTGGACATGGCCGTTTATTCACCTGGACCGAAAGTTCATGCATTTAGGGTTTCATATTTATGACGTGGGGTTCCAATCGCCGAACGTCGAGGCTGCCAAGCCCATGGTCTATGTGACAACGTTGGTGCTGATTCTTGTCGTGGTGACGCTTAATCTGACAGGAATTGTCTTGCGAAATCGAATGAGGAGGAAATATGCTGGATCAACAGTATGAAGTACTGCCCCGCGTGCCTCCCCCGGCACCAGCTTCTTCTCCGCCAAAGGTAAAGACTATGGAATCAAGCGATTCAAAGGTATGGCCTCAACCCCGTGCGCATGTGAACCCCAAGCTTCGGGTGCAGGGCTTCAATTTTTACTATGGCCCAGTCCAATCGCTCTTCAAAATCGATCTGGAGATTCCAGAACATCAGGTGACCGCATTCATTGGGCCATCCGGATGTGGGAAATCCACATTGCTTCGCTGCATGAATCGTCTTAACGATCTCATCGAGGGTGCGCGGCATGAAGGGAATATTCTTCTTGACGATATCGATATTTTTAACCCCCTGATTGATATCACGGACCTACGGAAACGGGTCGGGATGGTATTTCAAAAATCCAATCCGTTCCCCAAATCGATCCATGAAAATGTTGCCTACGGTCCACGCTTGCAAGGGTTGAAGAACCGGGCGGTGTTGGAAGAGATCGTCGAACGAAGTCTCAAAGGGGCTGGCTTATGGGAGGAAGTGAAGGACCGATTGCACAAGAGCGCCCTCGGCTTGTCCGGCGGACAACAGCAACGACTGTGCATTGCACGGGCTCTCGCAGTCAAGCCGGATGTTCTCCTGATGGATGAGCCCTGTTCTGCGCTTGACCCAATCGCCACCGGGATCATTGAAGAATTGCTACATTCTCTGAAGAAGGAGTTGACGGTCGTCATCGTCACGCACAACATGCAGCAAGCTGCACGAGTGTCGGATCAGACGGCATTCATGTATCTCGGCCAATTGATCGAGTTCGGTCTGACGAAGCAACTATTCACGAACCCGTCGAAAAAGCAGACGGAAGACTACATCACCGGACGATTCGGGTGACACTATGGTTCAACAACGACATTTCGATGAAGAACTTGCGGAATTAAAGACGAAGCTGGCTCGAATGGCTTGTCTGGCCGAGGATCAGATCGACAAGGCACTGACCGCCCTGGTCACGCGCGACGCGGCTCTGGCTTGCGAAGTGATCGAACGAGACCACAAAGTGAATGCGATGGATGTAGAGATCGACGAATCCTGCATCGAGTTGTTGGCGCTCCATCAACCAGCGGCGCGAGATCTGCGGTTGGTGACGACGGCGATGAAACTGTCGACTGAGCTGGAACGTATCAGCGACCTGGCAGAGAGTATCTGTGAGCGGGCAATAGAGCTGAATGAAGAGCCTCAACTCAAGCCCTACATCGATATCCCACGGATGGGAAGCCTTGCACGGGTGATGGTGAAGGAAAGTATCGATGCCTTCGTCAAGGAGGATGCCGAGCTGGCTAGGAAAGTGATCGGTGATGATGACTTCGTCGATGATCTCATGGAACAGTTATTTCGTGAACTCCTCTCGTTCATGATGGAAAATCCACACACGATTTCCCGCGCCATTCGGTTGAGCTTTATCGCCAAGTCTCTCGAGCGAGTGGCCGATCATGCCACCAACATCGCCGAACTGGTTGTCTATCTGGTAGAGGGCAAGATCATTCGCCACACGTCACCATCGGTTCGGCCCTGAAGCTGCGAAACGCTGGTTGTTGAGCAGATACGAGGATGATCGCTCTTCGTGTTCGTTTGAAATGACCCTCACCCTGTGGTAGCATTCGCGGCATGGGTGCTACCACCTCGGCCAGACGGGGAGAAGCCCGTCGAGCCCCCTCTCCGCCTTCTCACATTCAGCGTGAAGTCATCGGCGTGATATTAATCGCGCTGAGCCTGCTCATGCTCTTGAGCCTCTTGTCGTTCGTGCCAGGAGAGGCGGAGATGGTGGCGAGTGGAGCTCCGGCAGCGAATCCGCCGCGCAATCTCATTGGCTCATTTGGCGCATTGTTGGCTGGTGGCTTCTTCTACGCCATCGGTGGCGCGGCCTACCTCTTTCCGCTTCTTTTGGGCCGATTAGGGGTCCGCTGTTTTTCTCTGACGCCGGTCAGCGTCCGGTTTCGAACGGCAGCAAGCTCTCTCGCCGCAGTCGTCTTCCTGAGCGCGTTTCTTCATCTGGAAACCACGGGGGTTCCGACCCTGACCAGTGGAATGATTTCCCGCGGGATAGCTGGTGGAGCTGTTGGGCAGGCGATTGCCGAAGGGCTCCGCGCGGTCTTCGCGGGAACTGGAGCCCATATTCTGATTATTGCCGGATTCCTTGTGTCTCTCCTGCTGACCACACCGCTCTCATTGGCAGAAGCTGTTCGTCGGATGCCGGAACGTTGGACCGCTTTCCGTGAAGGGGTTTCAGCGATGAGACCCGAGCGATCGATGGCGGTTCAAAAGGAGACCGTCAATCGAAGGGTAAAGACGAAAACATCCAAGCTTGGTCAGGCCATCACGGACGACGAACGCCTTACTGAGAAAAGTCAGGAGTTTGAGCCGTTCACAGCTCCTCCTGCTCCGATCATTCAACCATTCTCCAATTATCTACCCACGGTTGAACCGGAGGAGACTGAGCCTGAAGTCGTCGCCTCACTGGCGGATTCCGAGGACTATTGTTTACCTGATCCAGAACTCTTGTTATGTGAACCATCTGGGCCATTGGACCGAATGTCGGATGAAGAGCTGAAAGCCCAATCCGAGGTCCTATCTCGAGCCTTGGCAAGTTTCGGCATCGAAGGAACGGTGACAGAAGTCAGGCCCGGCCCGGTCGTGACGATGTATGAGTTTGAACCAGCACCCGGTACCAAGGTGGCCCGTATTGTGAATCTGGCCGATGACCTCGCTTTGGCGCTCAAGGCCACGAGTATTCGTATTGTCGCCCCGATCCCTGGCAAATCAGTCGTGGGGATTGAGGTGCCGAACAGATCGCGAGAGACCGTCTCCCTGAAAGAAGTCGTCATGAGCGACGCCTTTCGTCGGGCCAAGTCCAGACTGACGCTGGCGTTGGGCAAGGATATTTTCGGCGCCCCGGTCACCGCCGACCTGAAGACCATGCCGCATCTGCTAGTTGCCGGTGCAACGGGGGCCGGCAAAAGCGTCAGTTTGAATACCATGTTGCTGAGCATCTTGTTCTCCTCCAAACCCAATGAAGTGAAGCTTCTGCTCATCGACCCGAAGATGTTGGAGTTTCAATCATATGAGGGAATCCCACACCTACTGCGACCAGTCATTACGGATCCCAAATCTGCGGCGAGGGGCCTCGGATGGGTTGTGGCTGAAATGGAACGGCGATACAAGTTGTTGGCAGAGGCGGGTGTGCGGAATATCGATGCGTACAACCGGATGGTGGCCGGTCTGCATGAGGCCTTCACTGAAAACAGCACATCAGGAGTCGAACAGGCTGAGCTCCCGATTCAGTTTCTTTCGGAAGAGGAGCGTCTTGCAGCCGGGGAAAGCTCGATCCCTGAGGGCGAGCGCGGATGCATGCAGCCGAACCCGACACCGCCGGAACCGCTGCCGTTTATCATCGTGATGATCGATGAGCTGGCCGATCTCATGATGGTCGCCCCGAAAGATGTGGAAGATAAGATTGCCCGTCTCGCACAAATGGCTCGGGCTTCCGGAATCCATTTAGTTTTGGCGACACAACGTCCCTCCGTTGACGTGTTGACCGGCTTGATCAAGGCGAATTTTCCCGCCCGTATCGCCTTCCAGGTATCTTCCAAAACCGACTCGAGAACCATTCTGGACGCCAACGGCGCTGAGGCTTTGCTTGGCCGAGGGGACATGCTGTATCTTGCTTCCGGCACCGGTCGTCTCACTCGCTTGCATGGGTCCTTTGTGTCGGACGACGATGTCCGCTCGGTCGTGGAGTTTGTGAAGAAGCAGGCCATGCCCGTCTACAATCAGGAGCTCCAGTCGCTCAAACTAGAAGAAGCGGCCGAAGAAGAGGCCAAGGATGAAGTGTATGAACAGGCCAAAGAGCTGGTATTGTCAACCGGACAAGCGTCGGCTTCGTTGATTCAACGCCGGCTCCGGGTGGGGTATCCTCGGGCGGCGCGGATGATCGAACAGATGGAATCGGAGGGAGTCGTGGGAGCGGCGGGACGAGACGGGCGTCGGGAAGTCCTTGGCCGTCGCGGTCCGGTAGGCGCGGCGGAAGCATGAGACGTTGGGGCCTGATCGCGTTGTGGCTTGTTGTGGGTGCGCCGGTTTGGGCAGGGGATGCTTCGGTCGATGAAAAGCAGTCACGTGAGGTTCGTGAGGTCGTGAAGCAGCTGCAAGCGCGGTACGAGAAAACGAAGGACCTCCAAGCCGACTTTTCGCAAAAGACGAAGATTGAGGGTTTTGAGCGGCCTGTCATGTCGTCTGGAAAGGTCTACATTAAGAAGCCTGGGCGCTTGCGATGGGATTACATTGATCCAGCGAGCGAGCAGATCTACGTGAACCAGGACGACGTCAAGGTGTACGTTCCAGAACATAAACAAGTCTTGGTGGGAAAACTGACGCAGATGGCCGCTTCCAAGGCGCCGTTAGAATTGCTACAGGGAGCCGCCAGATTGGATGAGTCGTATGAAATTGAACCCACCACGGGGACCGCACGTGGAGCCGGTGGCATTCCGCTTATCACCCTGACTCCTAAAAATAAGGAGCATGAAGCAAACCAGAATCTTCAGAAGATTGTGGTCGAGGTCTTTCCGAAGACGTATTTCATCCGCAGCGTGTCGCTCCATGAAATCAGTGGTAATGTGGCCGTTTTTGAATTTTCAAACTTGAAACCCAACCTCGGATTAGGCAATGAATTGTTCGATTTTCAAACGCCACCGGATACTGAAGTGGTCAGAGCTCCCGTTTTGAACGGACCGTAGCGAGTTGTGCAGATCCCAGCTCGTTGGCTGGTAAAGGACAGAGAATGAGCGCAACGGTAGCGAATCAAGCGAGCACGGTGACAGAAGCCGTCAATTGGGCCGTGGCCGGATTGGAGTTCGAACGACTCCACAGCGAGTATTGGGAACAAAATGAGTTCTTGGTCATCAAGCAGTTCTTGCCCCGTTCCTTTGTGGAGGAAATGTTCGTTCCTCAGGCACAGAGCCTCAAAGCACAGCTAAATCGCAATTACATTCCAGGGCATAAAAAAGGCGGGAGTGTCAGCTATTACACGGTTCAAGAGAAGGCTCCGCTCTTTCTCGAACTCTACCGTTCGCAATCATTCAGGGAGTTCTTGAACCGGCTGGTCGAAGCCAAGCTGATGTTGTGTCCGGATAATGACCCACATTCGTGCGCACTCTACTACTATACTGAACCGGGTGACCACATCGGCTTTCACTACGATACGTCGTACTACAAAGGCGCTCGCTATACGATCCTCATGGGGCTCGTTGATCGATCGACCCAGTGCAAGTTGGTGTGCGAACTATTTAAGGACCACCTGACGAAACAGCCGCGCCATCTTGAACTGGTGACGGAACCAGGAGACATGGTGATTTTCAACGGTGACAAGCTCTGGCATGCCGTCACGCCCCTCGGCGAGGGCGAAGAGCGGATTGCGCTGACGATGGAGTATGTCACCAATCCAGAGATGGGTACGGTCAAGCGGCTCTACTCGAACCTCAAAGATTCCTTCGGCTATTTTGGCTTCGCCACGGTCTTCAAGCGGGCTCTAGGTTTGAATCGATCCAAGTGATCCACTGTCAGCGGGTCCGTAGGCCTCCGTATTCAACCAGGACGAAGGGTCGTGTCATACGAGTGGTTCGCAGGCAGTGCTGTGTGCCGCAGCGTTTCCTTCCTTACTGATGCAGATGTTTCATGGCGGCTGCGCAGAGGATGATGAAGAACCCCATCCAAAGCGCGGCGCGCTGGAAGGGGACGGCCTCATAGGACTCTCCTTCATCGGCCTCATCGTCTGCCTTAAAGATGACTGTGTAGAGGAACAGCGTGAGAAGCCCCAGCACGAGAAGCAGCTTGACCATGAAGACCATGAGGTACTTGGAGTGGTGCTGGACTCCGTTCCCCGTTTGTGACGTAATGACCTGATTGACGTAGTGGAGATTCACACCGCCGGTGAACAGCAGCACGAGCAAGAGCATACCGGCGACCTTTTTGTAGTGCTGATAAAAAATGTCTGTGATGGGCTTGATCTGATCCTTTGGAACGGCTTTCTGCAGCCCTGGAGCGACTGCCATGACAAGAAAGGCCAAGCCTCCAATCCAAATGACCGCTGAGAGGAGATGAAGCCAGTGGTTGACGATCGGAATGAGGATATTGAGATCCGTGGAAATGCTCTGGAAAGTATCCATGGCGTTAATACCGAATGCTGTAGGGGAAATGCTGGATGGTCGACAAGAACATTCGGTTTCCGATCGGGATTACTCTGTATGAGGCTTGAAGATGGGCATGTCGTTGCCGAATCGTTTCTTGCGCAGCTCGTCCATCAATTCTATAGTAATAAGAGGGATGTTATGTTCACGGGCATGTTTCTCCACGCCCTTTTTCACCATCGCGCGCAGGAAATAGGGGATCCGACTCAGCCTGAGCGCAGATGCCTCATCCCAGGACATTTCTGATTCTTCCGCGACGTTGAAGGCGACTTTGATCTTTTCACCACCCTTGGGAGTGTAGAGGCACCACTGATCCTCATCCAACCAGTCCCCATGGTCGACATAGGGACGAGCGCGGCAGCCGCCACAGATGTCACTGTATTCACAGTCTCCGCATTTCCCTTTGAGATGGGGATACCTAAATGAATTGAAGACGTCCGACTGTTCCCAGAGATCAACGAAGCTGTGCTGGCGCACGTTCCCTGCAGAGAGCGGCATGTAGGGGCAGGGGGTCAATTCTCCATTGGGTGTCACGCGGGCGTAGTTCGTACCTGCAAGGCAACCTCCCCCCATGTATCCAGTGGCCTTGGTGATTGGAGAGTTGGGGTCTTTCTCATAGGCCAGTCGCTTGAAGTGCGGGGCACAGCGAGCACGAACCAGCATACCTTTGTAATTGTCTTGGCATTCAACCAGGTAGCCCAACACTTCTTCGTATTGGGCAGGCGTAATGTCGGTCAACTCTTCTCCTCGTCCCGTGCACACCATGAAAAAGACGTTCAAGACACGAGCGCCGAGCTGATGTGCCCACTCAATAACCTCCGGGAGTTCCTGGTAGTTCATCGGCTGAGCGCTGAAGTGTATTTGAAACTGGAGCCCGTTTCGTTTGCTTGCTTCGATGCCGGCTATCGCCGCTTCCCAGGCTCCTGGTACCCCTCTGAAGGCATCATGTTTGACAGCCTCCAAAGAATCGATACTGATGCCGACGCCCATCACGCCGATTTCCACAAGGGTCTTGGCTAATTGATCGTTGATCAGCATGCCGTTGGTACCAAAGACCACCATAAAGCCTAGTTTGACGGCATAACGAGCAATATCAAGAATGTCTGGCCGGACTAGTGGTTCGCCACCAGTGATGACCAACAGACAGCCTTTGTTGACTTCCGCGATCTGGTCGATCAGACGATAGCATTCTTCCGTGTTGAGCTCGTCATCTCCACCGGCTGCTTTCGTCGTCGCATCGAGATAACAGTGGTCACATTTAAGGTTGCAACGCTTCGTTAAGTTCAGCGCGACGAGGTAAGGCTTGAAGTCATCGACGGTTCGTCCGTCGAAAGGGTCATCCGATTTCGGAGTGGGAGTCAAGAACTGCGTAATGTGTTGTTGAAATGCTCCCGGTGCGCCAGGAAGTGCAGAGCCGTTGAAAATGGGTAGGGATTTGCTCATGAGGTCTAGGAGCCAGGGTCGAGCGTTGAGTTCTGAGTTGTCAGCCTATTGATGATGCCTAATATGGTGTTGATCATCACCCAGGATTGGGTGACTACGTGCTGATTTTACCTGTGAGGTCAGCGATCATATCTTTGAGATTGCCGGTCTTCATAGCTTCCGCCATATAACCCTTTGCCTGCTCGATGCCTTCATTGGCGACCTCGATCGTGATCACGGTCGCTCCAATCTTTTCAGCGTGCTTGAGAATCAGCGCTTTCGTGCAATCTCGCATGAAGCCTTCAGGAGCTCGATCCAATCTGGCTTGTGCGTCATCCGTCCAACGATACGCTGAATCGGTTTCAGCCTGTCCGTTTGAGCCATTGCCACCAGTTTTCGGAGATTCAGACGCGGCTTCCACCACCGCTGGCGTCCCGGTGCCCTTATTGGAAAAAATGGGGGTGTAGTCCTCCGCAGCGGCTTCCGTAATCATCGGGGCGGCATATTCGAGCGTGATGGTTGTCATGCCCAACTTACGCGCGCTCTTTTCAATTCTCGCTTTCGCCCGTCTTCGTTGGAAGCCAGCCGGAACGGCGCGGATCGCTTCTTTTGCATCCTTGGTCCATTGCATCGGCACGTCATCGTAGGCGACATCGGTCTCCAGTTCGCCTTCGGATGTCGCCGCCACTTCGAAAATCTTCTTGTCGACTTGCTTAAACTTCGTCCCGTCGGCACTACACACCGGACATCGGACCGGGGTGTCACCCTTGCCGATGTAGCCGCAGCCATCACAGACGAAATAGGTTTGACCCATGCGGTCCAGATAGGCCTGAGTGCCCGCATCGATCTGTTTCGGCTTTTCCTCCACGATCTGGGTCATGATCCCGCTCAAGGTCGGCCCCATGAGATCTTTGGTCACGGCCTCGTCGGCCTGCATTTGGTCTCGGTTGATACCGGCTGCATCGAGATTCCCGCCGAGCGCCCGCATGGCGTCCATCGCGCCCTTCGGCAAAATATGTCCGACTGCGGCGTCTACGACGGTGTTGCTGATGATCGTATGTCCTTTTTCAATGGCATATCGATGAATCGCTGTTTTGGCGACTCCTCGCGCAAAAACAGGGATCTTTTCCATCCGTCTCAGCGCCTCTTCCGTCCAGGCAATCGTGTATTCCGCTTGGGTATCGATCGGCGGGACATATTTGCGGTTGGAGACCAGTACGTTGCAGGGCGCACTCCTGAGTAGATTTTCGGTGTTGCTGCCGACATCCATGTCCTCATCGCTATGGACGCCGATGCGTCCCACGATCAACAAGGCAGGGATGTCCTTGCGGACATATTGAATGATCTTCTCGAACGCTTTTCCGTCGAGCAAAGTCGTTTTGACGTCGGTTTGTTCGGCTTGAGCAATTTCGCGGGAGATGTCTAAGTGAGACTGGTAGATTTTTGCCAAGCCGCTATCGATAATCTCTTCGTGAAGCTTTTCCTGCTCCTTAAACCGGAACACCTTGCCGGCCTCTTCGTTGAGCACTCCGGAAATGCTGTGGAAGGCGGCATAATGGAAATACGGATCGAAGGCTGAGATCGCCTCAACCGGCATGTTAAAGGCTTTGCCGAGAGCAAGCCCGGTCATCAGCCCGCCGAAGGAATAAGGACTTCCGTCGACCGCCACCACGATCTTGCCACCCGTCAACGGTTGAATATTCTTGATAATCAACATGTCGGAGTTACGGACTCGTCGGACAACGCGTTCGGTATTGCTGCCGATCACGCTGTCTTTGACCGCGCCGACTCCCAAAGCCCCCATGATGACCAGGTCGTACCCGTTGGTATTGATGTCTTCAGCCAGCACTTTCCAATTTCGTCCCTCGAGCGATCGTCGCTCTATCGGAAGATTGGACTCCGTGCATTTTTTATCGACGTAGTCGAGATAGGAGTCGGTGATGATTTGTAACCCGCGGGTGATCAGGGAGTCGTGAATCTGGCGCTGGCGATCAAGTTCCTTTTCATCGTGGTATTCCTCGGGCAAGCCGGCTTCCATCTGCTTGAACCGCTTGTCATGCATCTTGGCGGCATAGACATGGCTTCCCACGATCTTAGAACCGAAGGTCTTTGCCAAATGGACACCAACGTCTACCGCTGTATTGGAATGGTCGGAATTATCGACCGGAATGTAGATAGTCTTATACATCAGGGCGCCTCCTTAAGGCGCGAACCAGACAACGGGCTAATGGCCGTAATTATTTGAAAAACCAAACGATTGACGTATGAAATCGGCACCAAAAGAGAATGAATGATAGCACTGGCCGAAACTGGAATGCAAGGCGTCGCAGCGTGTTCAGCGAGGCAACAACCACAAGAATTCAGGCACGAGACGGTCGAAGGTAATCACCCGGCTGAGCTTGTTCTTGGCTCTGTCGCTTGCGAAGGGGATGAAGCTGGTCGCCGCGAAGCAAGAATCTCTTCCAGCGATAAGAGAGCATCTCGACCAGAGTTGCCTTCCATTCCTCGACTGAGGTTCTGGTCGGCATAGGTCGGTGATGGGTTGGTCGATTGAGAGAGTGAGCCTGTCCATCGACGAGGATCACTGCTGCCCTGCTTTCGTTCCCATGCCCGAAGACATGCCTTAGCGATAATCTTATTCAGTGGGGCAGGGTTATAGAGTAATTTCCTGATGCTGGTGGGTGTCAGCATCAAAGGATTATAACCCGCGGATAAATAACCTTCTTCTAACAGTCGCTGCTCCAGATCGGTATTGGGCTGGATGCCCAGAAAGAACATCAACGGGAAGACACGCTCTTCTCCAAGAATCGACGCCACTATCTTGTACGATTCGACGCTTTGCAGCAGGCTCTCTTCCGTTTCCTTGGGGCTATTCAGGGAGTAGTTCAGAATGACCTTGCCTTTAAATCCGGCCTCTGCCAGATAGCGACAGCCGTCATAGAGCCGTTCAAGTTTGAATCCCATGTGCAAATTGTTCAGCACTTCTTGCGAACCGGACGTGATGGCCACCTCCAGATCGCCGACGCCCGACCGCACCATCAACTTGGCGAGCTCTGAGGTAATCAATGACGTGCGGATATAGCCGGACCACTCGATATCAAGTTTCTCCGCGACGATCCGCTCAAGAATTTCGGTACATTGCGGGTAGGCTTCCTTCCCGGTGATGAACTGCGCATCTGTGAACCAGAATCGACGGGTACCCCATTGATGATAATGCTGAGCGATGTCTTTCACGACTGTTTCAGATGGCCGGTAGCGTACCCGCTTGCCTTCTATGTAGGGGTAGAGGCAAAAAGAGCAGTCATAGGGGCATCCTCGTTTGGATTGTACCCCGATGGATTCGTCGGCATATTCCTTATATTGTGGAAAAATCGATGTGAGGTAGGGGAGATCCACCGGCGATGATTCAAGAAGTGCCGGAGATGCCTGCCGGCCTTTCCGGATTTGGTTTCCTTCTTTGATAATGTAGCGTTCGTCCTCGATCGAGCGACTTTCAATGACCTTGAGGATAGCGTCCTCCCCCTCGCCGAGGATCCCGATGGTCCCTTCAGGAAGCTTTTCGATCAATTGATCAGCAAAGGCCGTAAACGCTCCACCGCCGATCATCATCTGAACTCTAGGGAACTCCTTGCGGACCAACGCAGGGTACGACAGGATGGTATTGATGTGATTGTAGTAGCGATAAAGCTGCTTGACGCCGGCGAATGACGCGGTGATCCGCTTGAGCGGGTTGCTGGCAAAGTAGAAGTTGAAGGCATGCTCCAACGACGAGTCGCCTTCATGCGGCGAAAAGATCTGAATGTCCCGCCAAGAGAAACACACCAGATTCGGCATGCACTCTGTGGCCGCGTCGAGGATGGCCTGCTTTCGTTGTGCAACGGGGAATAGAGACAGGTCGAGGATCCGCTGTCGAACTTCCGGTTTCCGCCGATGAATAAAGTCGGCGATATAGGTGACTCCGATAGGATAGACTTTCTTGCAGGGAAGAAAAATGTAGAGAATCGAATTCATCGTCTTAAAGTCGTCACGCCTGAAAGTCGACGGATTTCAGGGGTAACGACGCTCGATCTTATAGGCATTGCGATGGCTATTTCGTTGCGACATGGATCGCGACGATCCCACCGCTGAGATTCTTGTAAGACACCTGACGAAATCCTGCATCGCGTAAGACTTGACACAACCGCTCTTGATCAGGAAAGGTTCGAATCGAAGCAGGGAGGTATTCATAGACGCCGGTGCGATCTCGAGCGACAATCGTGCCGATCCACGGTAACAGTTTAAACGAATACCAATCATACAGTGTCCGCAACCAGCCGAACACCGGGCGCGAAAACTCCAGGCACACAAAACGGCCGCCGGGCTTCATGACACGGCGGATCTCCTGTACAGCCTGGGGTAAATCCCCGACATTGCGCATGCAAAACCCGGTCGTCACCGCATCAAACGTATTATCACCGAATCCTAAATGTTCGGCGCTGGCCTGGAGGCAGGTGATTTTCTCCGAAAGACCTTTCCTCCCGACTTTCTTGAGGCCCTTCGCGAGCATCGCATGATTCAGATCCGACGCAATCACACGCCCCTTGGGTCCCATCCGAGATTCCACGAGCAGAGCGAGATCGGCGGTACCGGCTCCGACATCAAGGGCGGTTCCCCGTCCGACGGGGGCGATAAACGAAGCCGTAATTTTTTTCCAATAGTAATGGAGGCCGAAACTCAAGAGGGTGTTGTTGAGGTCGTAGGTACTTGCAATGGAGGTGAACATTCGCTGAACGGCATCTTCACGCGCTTGCCCGGACCACGTGGAGACCACCTTCGCCGGGGCTTGAGAGTCCCGCGCTACATGAGGGCGTTCGGTTTTCACCATTCGATCGTGGTAGCACCCGGTTTCTTGCTTTGTCAAGGCGGGGAGAGCGGATGATAAAATCTCGCTTCGAGAAATATTGCGCGTGGCGAAAACGAGATCAATGAAAGATAGGAAAGCGATGTGTCTTCTATCGTCGGCTAAAGGGCATGGGATAGTGTCGGGCCTGGTTTTACGTCACTGTGCCGCATTGAGAACGATGGATTAGGCATGGGCCAAGAGGGCCAAAGAATCTGTCCTAAGGCTTGACGGCGTCGCAAGGCCACGATCTGATTTCATCGCATGCTATACTCCCGCCCCTTATGCGAAACTCCATCGTCATTAAGGGCGCGATGGAGCACAATCTCTAGAGCTTCGATGCCTCAATACCATCCGATACAGTCATTGGTATCACGAGCCCAATTGAGCGCACGATATCCGGCATGAGGCGATTCATTCAGATCCTAAAACGAGTTAAGATGAAATAGGGGAACCTATGGGCGAAACTCGCGTTGACCTGCAGCATTTGCTCGAAGACCTCCGCGACGCCTATCCCGGCGCGCTCGAAGAAACCATCTTGACCGAAGTGGTCGCCAATTCGCTGGATTCCGGCGCCACCTGTCTCCGGCTCACGGCCGACCCTGCTTCGTCGACGCTCACTATTGTGGATGACGGGTCGGGCATGAGACGGCGAGACTTGGTGCGGTACCACGATTTGGCTGCCAGTACGAAGACGCGGGGGCATGGCATCGGATTCGCCGGAGTCGGGATCAAACTTGGGTTACTGGTCTGTGAAGACGTGGTCACCGAAACGCGACGTGGGAAGGAATATGTGGCGAGCCGTTGGCATCTGGCCGGGCGCCACAAGGCACCGTGGAAGTGGGTTCCGCCGTTGGGTTTGGTGGCCGAACATGGCACGGCGGTGCAACTGAAGCTGCACAATGCGCTCTCGCCGCTGTTGGACAAAGGTTATATCGAAGGATCGTTGCGACGACAGTATCAACCGCTGTTGGAACCGGAATTCGACGAGATGCTCGCGGTGTATTACCCGAAGGGATTCCGGTTCGAGGTCAATGGCCGAATACTGGAGCGCCGACAGGCTCAGGGCGCGGAGGTGTCGAAACTTGCTGTCTGCCTGGCGCGGAAGCGCAAGCCTGCGGCAGTTGGCTACTTATTGCGAAGCGAGGTTCCGTTTCCGGAGGATCAGCGAGGCTTGGCGATCAGCACATACGGCAAGGTCATCAAACGTGGATGGGACTGGCTGGGGATCACGCCGACGGCACCGGACAGAATGACCGGAATGATTGAAGCTCCGGCGCTGGCGGAGGCGCTGACGCTGAACAAGGGAGACTTCGTCCGAGTCGGCACAAGGGGCGGGTTGTACCTTGGGTATCGCAAGGCCATCCAAGAAGCGGTTTCGCAGCAGCTGGCCCGTTGGGGAGATATTCGGGAATCCGGAGACAGAGCCGGTCGTCGGGCGGTGCGGCCGATGGAGCGCGATCTGGAAACGGTTTTGGTGGATCTGGCTGAAGAGTTTCCGCTGTTGGCTTCGCTGGTTGAGCGGCGAGCCGGCGGGCAGAAGCGTTTGCCCATGGGGCAAGCCACGTCGGCGGAGGATGGACACGCGGTCCTCGCAATGTGCGTCATGACCGGCGCGGAAGTACCTGAGGAGGCAGGCATTCTTCCGGAAGCAATACAAGAACCAGTCGAAGTCCAACCGCCGCCTGAAGAGTCGCCAGGAGAGCCGCACTCTCAACCGGAATCTTCATCTGGTGTCGCCGTTGTGCCTGGAGGTAAAGGACGGTCCCGGCCTGGTCGTTACGGGCTTACCATCCGGTTCGAGTCGCACGAGGGAGATCCGGACCTCGGGCGCCTCGTCGAGTCCACCGTGGTCATCAACGACGCGCATCCCGCCTATCGCCGCGCTGTCGCGTCACGTTCGGAGGGCTATCATATCGCATTGGCAGTCGCGTTTGCCTTGGCTCGCCTGGCGGTCCCGCCCGCGGAGGAACATGAGTTCGTAACAGCCTTTCTGATTCGGTGGGGCGAAGCCCTCGATGGGACTCGCCGCAGATCCCGCAAGCGATCGTAAGTCCACGATCTGATTTTATCGCATGGTATAATCCCGCCTCCTATGGGAAATTCCATCGTCATCAAAGGTGCGCGGGAGCACAATCTCAAGAACATCGACGTGGAGATCCCACGCGACAAGCTGGTCGTGATCACCGGTTTGAGCGGGTCCGGCAAGTCGTCGTTGGCCTTCGATACCATCTATGCGGAAGGGCAGCGGCGGTATGTCGAATCGTTATCGGCGTATGCGCGGCAGTTTCTCGAACAGATGGGCAAGCCGGATGTCGATTCGATCGAGGGCTTGTCTCCCGCAATCTCCATCGAACAGAAGAGCACCAGCCACAATCCTCGCTCAACCGTCGGCACCGTCACGGAGATCTATGACTATCTCCGGCTCCTCTTCGCCCGCGTCGGGCATCCTTACTGTTTTCAATGTGGGGAAGAGATTGCCGCGCAAACCGTCCAGCAGATGGTCGATGCGATTGCCTCGCTGCCGGAAGGCGTGAAGTTTCAGATTCTGGCGCCGATTGTCCGTGGCCGGAAGGGTGAGTATCGCAAAGAGCTCTTGGAGATGCGCAAGGCGGGCTATGTCCGCGCCCGCGTCGACGGAAAAATTGTTGATCTCGGCGAGGAGATCTCGCTGGATAAACAGAAAAAACATACGATTGAAATCATCGTCGATCGGCTGGTCATGAAATCCGGTGATGCGCTCATGCGGCGACTAGCCGATTCAGTTGAAACGTCCGTCAAGTTGACCGGTGGATTGGTCGGGGTTTTAACCGAGGATGGGCAGACCAAGCTGTACAGCGACAGACTCGCTTGCATCAGGTGCGGTGTCAGTTACCCCGAAGTCACACCGCGAGTGTTTTCTTTCAATAGCCCCCACGGTGCCTGTCCGGCTTGCGATGGCATCGGCTATGTCATGCCCCCTGGTTGTCCGGAGGAAGAGGACTTCACACTGTTGGAACCCTGCACCGTCTGTCATGGGGCGAGGCTGAGGCCGGAAAGCCTCTCGATCAAGCTGGCGAAACAGTCGATTGCCGAGGTGACCAGCCTCTCGGTTCGGGCGGCGGCGGATTTTTTCCACTCTCTCAAATTTTCCGACCGCGAGCTCGTGATCGCCCATCGGATCTTGAAAGAAATTCGTGAGCGACTCGGCTTTCTCGTCAATGTCGGCCTGGACTACCTGACGCTCGATCGGGCAGCGGCAACGCTGTCTGGCGGCGAAGGGCAACGGATTCGTTTGGCGACGCAAATCGGGTCTGGGCTGGTCGGAGTGTTGTACATCCTGGACGAACCTTCCATTGGACTCCATCAGCGGGATAACCGGAGATTGCTCCAGACATTATTGCGATTGCGTGATCTCGGCAACACGGTGGTGGTCGTCGAGCATGATGCGGAGACGATGGTTGCCGCTGACCACATTCTCGACATGGGGCCTGGTGCCGGTTCACAGGGCGGGCATGTCATCGCACAGGGGACGCCTCAGCAGATCATGGGCGATCCCGATTCGCTGACTGGCCAATACCTGCGCGGCATTCAGACCGTGTCGGTGCCGCAGCGACAGCGGAAGGCGAGGGGAACACTGTACGTGGTCGGGGCCCAGAAGCACAATCTGAAGAATGTCACGGCGCGTATTCCGCTGGGTCTGTTGACCTGTGTCACGGGAGTGTCTGGATCGGGGAAGAGCACACTGGTGCTGGAGGTGCTGTTCCATTCCCTCTCGCAACTACTCTACCACAAGAAGCCGAAAATCGATGGGTGCAAAGAGCTCAGAGGAGTCGATGCGCTCGACAAGGTGATCGACATCGATCAATCCCCGATTGGGCGGACACCACGTTCCAATCCCGCGACCTATACGGGCCTGTTCGGCTACATCCGCGATCTCTATTCCAATCTCCCGGAATCGCGTGTTCGTGGCTATAAGCCGGGACGGTACAGTTTCAATGTCAAAGGTGGGCGCTGCGAAGCCTGTCAGGGTGATGGACTCATCAAGATCGAGATGCATTTTCTACCGGATGTCTATGTCACGTGCGAGGTGTGCAAAGGGCAGCGCTACAACCGTGAAACGCTGGAGATTCTTCACAAAGGCAAGAGCATCGCCGATGTGCTGAACATGACGGTAGACGATGCGTTGGAATTCTTTGAGCACATTCCGTTGATCAAGACGAAACTCCAGACCCTGCACGATGTCGGGCTGCACTATGTGAAGCTCGGTCAATCGGCGACGACGCTCTCCGGCGGGGAAGCTCAGCGGGTGAAACTGTCACGCGAGCTCTCCAAACGTGCGACGGGCCGCACGATGTACATCCTCGATGAGCCAACGACGGGCCTCCATTTCGCCGACGTGCAAAGGTTACTAGATGTGCTAGATCGACTCGTTGAGGCCGGAAATACGGTATTGGTGATTGAACACAATTTGGACGTGATCAAGAACGCCGACTGGATCATCGATCTCGGGCCGGAAGGCGGCGATCGCGGCGGCGAGATTGTGGCGGAAGGGCCGCCAAGAGAGATTGCGAAGGTGAAGCGGTCCTATACGGGACAGGTGTTAAAAGAAGCGGGGGTGTAGAGCGGGCCAGCTGGTTATCCTTCGTGCTCGCGCCACGCGCACACTATTGCAGTTGTATTTTATCGAAGCGGGCGGTGCTCGTTGCATGCGCGCAGTGAAGGACAATCCACCCGTCCCGCTCCGGAGAGGAAGGTGGGATAAAGGGGACTGGTTCCGCCGTTTGGCGGTTTCTGTCTCGATGAGACGAGGAATGCCGCATCCGGCTGACTTTACTAGTCAGCAGTGCTACCATCAAACGGGTGCTGGCGAGTCTCCAACTAAGTGATCAGTAACCGCGCTCGGCTCAGAATAAACCACGATGACTGCTCAAGAGGCTATTGATACAGCTGTTCGACGGCTCGTGAGTGCCGCCAACCCGAGGAAGGTCATTCTCTTTGGCTCCTTTGCAGAGGGGACTGCCACCTCCGAATCCGATGTGGATCTACTTGTGATCGAACATGAAGTGAATTCCAAACGCGCGGAGATGGTGCGTTTACGAAAGGCGATTGGATCGATCGGGCTTCCCGTCGATGTGCTTGTCGTTTCAGAGGGAGAAGTGTCCGACTGGGGACATCTTCCTGGAACGGCGATGTACTGGGCTCTGAAAGAAGGCAAGATCCTCTATGAAGCGGCCTGAGGACCTCGCTCGCCGTTTTCTTACGCTGGCAGATCGTGATATCAGAGCCTTCCTCAAGTTGGCTGATGATCCGGAAATAGACGACGAAGTTGTCGGCTTTCACGCTCAGCAAGCGGTCGAGAAGTGTCTCAAGGCGGTGTTGGCCAAGCACTGCGTCGAACTGCGAAAAACTCATGATCTCCAGCTTCTTATTGACCTGCTAATCCAGAATAATCTTCCGAGTCCGCCACTGTGTGAGGGAATCGACGCGCTAGGTCCGTTCGCGGTCGAGTTGCGATACGATCTGATGGCAACTGAGCCACTGGATCGAGAGCAGGCGCGGGCAGTCGTAGCAGCTGTTCGTGACTGGGCAGAGCAGCAGGTCTCATAAGCAGCGTCTTCGAACCGCATTCAACAATAGTTAGCGATCGTATGCGGGACAGGTGTTAAAAGAACCGGGGTGTAGAGCGGGCCAGCTGGTTATCCTTCGTGCTCGCGCCACGCGCACACTATTGCAGTTGTATTTTATCGAAGCGGGCGGTGCTCGTTGCATGCGCGCAGTGAAGGACAATCCACCCGTCCCGCTCCGGAGAGGAAGGTGGGATAAAGGGGACTGGTTCCGCCGTTTGGCGGTGCCTATCCCGTGCGGTACGCTCCCCTATCTGGGATAAAGTCCGTAAAGGGCATATAGAGAAGCACTACGATTCCGAACGTAAGGAAGGAATAGGATATGGATGTGATAGACAAAGCCCGTTATACGGAAAATTTCCGTTCCCTTTTATCTGTTCCTGGTCGCAATTTGTGCTGTTGGAGGATTATGGCTAGAGGAAAACATTCTGCTAGCGGCTATCTTTGGAGGTCTTTCATACATTGGGCTTCAGGGATTGGTTTTCCAGAAGGAACTAATAGAAGAGGTGGGGAAACTAAGAGAAGATGTCGCGTACCTGAAATCACAGCCACATCAGTTGTGCAAAGAGTGACATGAACTCGATTCCACTACTGGACTTCTCCAACATTTTCATGCCGTTTGCCCTGAGTTGATAGGTTCTTCCCGTAATTGATCGTTTCCTTCCCCGCCGCGTGAATCCAAGGGACAATATGCCAGCAGTTTTGAAAAGAAGGGGGACGGTGTCCGATGCAGACCGTTGCGTTGTTGACGATTTCGAACGTGTCCATGACATTCGGGTGGTATGGCCATCTGAAGTTCAAGGAATATCCCTTGTACACGGTGATTCTGGCGAGTTGGGGGATTGCCTTTATCGAGTATTGCTTCCAAGTGCCGGCGAATCGGATCGGCCATGGGCAGTTCAGCGCGGCGCAGCTCAAGACAATTCAGGAAGTCATCACGCTGGTCGTGTTCTCGATCTTTTCGGTCGTCTACCTGAAGGAAGCGCTGAAGTGGAACTATGTCGTAGGATTCGCGCTGATTGTCGGGGCGGTATTCGTGATCTTTAAAGAATGGTGATCGTCAGGGATACGGCGACTTCCTGTCTTCTCTACTATCCTATCCGTTGATCAGATCATTTCGCTTCCGCTTGCAGCTCCTCGTGCGGCTTACTACAATACCGCGCAATTCATCCCGGCCATCAAGCGAAGGGAGATAGCAGTATGCCGAAATGGAAAAAGACAGAGTCTGGGGCGGTCGAGCAGGAAACTAAGAAGTCTGCAATGCCTGCGACAACACCACTTACATCGGAAGATTTCGAAAAGCTCGGTGTCTTTTATATGGGCCGGCCGTACGATCTCGCCACAAAGCAGGCCAAGCCGGGATGGCTCCTCTATGACTCGAAAGATCTGGTGACGCATGCGGTCTGCGTCGGCATGACGGGCAGCGGCAAGACGGGTCTCTGTCTGGCCCTGTTGGAAGAAGCGGCGATCGACAACGTCCCCGCCATTATCATCGATCCAAAAGGCGACCTCGGCAATTTGATGCTGACGTTCCCAAGTCTCAACGGCGAGGATTTCCAGCCCTGGATTAACGAAGATGATGCGCACAAGAAAGGCTTGTCCCCAGCCGACTACGCCAAGGGACAAGCAGAATTATGGTCTAAAGGGCTGGCTGGTTGGCAACAGGATGGTGCTCGCATTCAGCGACTGCGGGACGCCGCCGACGTTGCCATCTACACGCCTGGTAGTAACGCCGGGTTGCCGGTCTCCATCCTCAAATCGTTCGCTGCGCCGGCCGCCGATGTGCGGCAAGATGCAGAACTTCTGCGTGAGCGCATCAGTACGGCGGTCACGAGTTTGCTCGGCTTGCTCGGCATCGAGGCCGATCTGATCCAGAGCCGCGAACACATTCTCTTGTCTACGATTCTCGATCAGACCTGGAGGAAGGAAGAAGATCTTGATCTCGCGTCATTGATCCAAGCGATTCAATCACCGCCGGTGTCGAAGATCGGTGTGATGGAGGTCGAGTCATTCTTCCCGTCGAAGGATCGGTTTGCACTGGCCATGAAACTGAACAATCTGTTGGCTGCTCCAGGGTTCCAGACCTGGATGGAAGGAGAAGCGCTCGATATTCAGTCGCTGATGTATACCTCGGCGGGCAAACCGCGCTTGTCTATTTTCTCCATCGCCCATCTGAACGATGCCGAACGCATGTTCTTTGTGACGCTTTTACTCAGTCAGATGGTTGGATGGATGAGGGCGCAGTCAGGTACAACGAGCCTTCGCGCACTCCTATATATGGACGAGATATTCGGATACTTTCCCCCAGTTTCCAACCCGCCTTCAAAGTTGCCACTCCTAACCCTACTGAAGCAGGCGCGCGCGTTCGGTCTCGGAGTCGTGCTTGCCACGCAGAACCCGGTCGATCTCGACTACAAGGGGTTGGCCAACACCGGCACCTGGTTTATTGGCCGACTGCAAACGGAACGAGACAAGGCTCGTGTTTTGGAAGGGCTGGAAGGCGCTTCCACCAGTGCCGGAAAGAAGTTCGATCGGGGCCGTATGGAGCAAACATTGGCTGGTCTCGGTAGTCGCATATTCCTGATGAATAACGTGCATGAGGACGAACCGGTTGTGTTTGAGACGCGGTGGTGCCTCTCCTATCTTCGTGGGCCTCTCACCAGGACGCAGATCAAGACCTTGATGGATCCAGTAAGATGTGAAACGTTTGACGTGAAACGTGAAACGCCCGGGGCGAAGTCTTCGGCTTCGACTTCACGCCCAATATTGCCGCCTGATGTGCCGCAGCACTTTGTGCCGCTACGTGGTTCGAAGCCAGAAGGGGGTGAATTGGTGTATGCACCGATGCTCCTAGGCTCGTCGCAAACCCGCTTCTCCGACTCGAAGAACGGCGTCGACAGCGTGCAGGATGTGACGGTATTGGTTTCCATCGCAGATGGAGCTGTCGCCGTCGAGTGGGGCAAGGCCACAGTGGCGGAATTGGCGGTGGCCGACCTCGAGCGAGATCCAGAGGAAGGAGCTCAGTTTCTCGCTTTGCCGGCGCGTGCCGGCAAAGCGAAGAGCTACGCTGATTGGAGTAAAGATTTCGGTGGCTGGCTGTTTCGAACGCAAAAGATCGAATTGTTCAAGAGCCCCGGTACCAAGGAGGTGTCCAAGCCCGGGGAATCTGAACGGGACTTCCGCGTGCGATTACAACAGACGGGACGGGAACAGCGTGATAAGGGGGCTGAAGCGCTTCGCCTGAAATATGCACCGAAGATCGCGAAGCTTCAAGATCGGATCAGGCGGGCTGAGATGGCGAAAGAGAAGCAGCAGGCTGAATCCCGATCCAGTCAGGTGCAGGCGGCGATTTCTGTCGGAGCCTCCATCCTTGGGGCCTTTATGGGACGAAAGACGATCAGTGCCGCGAACATCGGTCGAGCAACGACTGCGGTCCGGAGCGCAGGTCGAGTCATAAAGGAGTCCAAAGATGTCGGCGTCGCGGAAGAGAACGTCGCTGCGCTTCAACAGCAGCTTGTGGATCTCGAAGCCCAATTCAAGTCCGAAAGCGAGGCATTGGCCGCGGCGACCGATCCGTTGAATGAAAAGCTCGACACGATTTCCATTAAACCCACTAAGGCCAACATCGCAGTAAAATTAGTGTCCCTCGCCTGGACGCCCCACTGGCGGGACAGCAATGGCCAGCTTACCGCAGCCTGGCAGTGAAACGAAGCCGTAGATAATCAGATGCTGTCGTAGGGTGTAAGCAGTTTCTTACGGCGCAGCTGTATTCCCCCTCCAGAGCCTTTCCTGAGCTCCTATCAAGTTTTGTCATCACAGCGCCGTAAAAGTAACGACTTGGCTTGTTCGCAACTCCGCCCCAGGCGGTACAGCTCACGGTTTGTGTTTACCGTTCAGTTCGGTGAACAGGTGGGGGTTGTTTCTACTTCAAGCGTAACCC
>CAZJOQ010000028.1:0-27016 GCA_964547625.1 uncultured Nitrospira sp. | reverse complement strand
CGTTGGTAATGTTGTCCGACTTGCTGGTGCCAGGCACACACCCATCAGGATCAGGGTTAGTAGGATCAGGAGGTTCAAGAAGGGGACAGGAGTCGTCTTCCGGTATCAGGTCTGGTGGGCTCGTCGGCGCTGTCGGTGATGCCGGCGCTGGTTGGCTTACGGTAATGAGGTACGTCTTATCAGTGCCATTCGGCGCAATCACACGAACCTCTATTTCGGTGCTGGATGGACCACCTGGTAGAGGGATGGAACGCGAATTCGGCCCTTGTCCGTTGATGGTCACACTTGCGCTTGAATCCTGAGGCGTGGCGGTCACGGTGATGGCGGTATCGCTGCTGCCGACGCCTACAGTGTAGGCAGTCCTGGCTGCAGTAAACGCAGGGCTCAGGGTACCAGGTGACACTGTTAAGCTCTGCAAGTTGGTGTTTCCACCAAGCGCAGCCCGACGGACGTTCACCGTGTAGGTTTTCTGGCTGCCGTTCGGAGCAGCCACCACGATAGTGATCAAGGTATTTGACCCAGCCCCATTCAATGTAATGGATCGGGCCTGCCCAGAGTTCGTGGCCTGCCCATTCACGGTCATGGTTGCGGTGGTATCTTGTAGCCTCGGCGTGACTGTCACGCTGGACGCGTCGCTTGCCACATCCACCGAGTAGCTCGTAGTGTTAGCATTAAAGGCGGGAGCCAAGGAGCCAGACGATATGGTCAAACTCTGGAGGTTGTTGTTCCCACCAAGCGCGGCCCGACTTACGGTAACTAGGTAAGTTTTCTGGGCCCCGTTCTGGGCTGTCACGATAACTATGATTACGGTACTTTGGCCGGCGGGATTGAGGGTGATCGTCCGAGCCTGCCCGGAGGTCGCAGCTTGCCCATTGACCGTGATCGTCGCATCTGGATCCTGCCGCGTTGGTGTGATTGAGACACTACCAACGGTGCTTCCTACATTAACCGTATAGTCAGTAGTACCGGCGCTGAAGGCTGGAGTTAATGTCCCTGGTGAAATGGTCAAGCTCTGCAAGTTGGTGTTAGCCGAAACCCCTCGACTCACAGTAATCAAGTAAGTTTTCTGGGTCCCGTTCTGGGCCGTCACGATAACTCTGATGGCGGTACTTTGGCCCGCGGGATTGAGGGTGATTGTCTGGGCCTGTCCGGAGATGGCGGGCTGCCCGTTTACCGTCATCGTCGCATTGGCATCCTGGAGGGTAGGAGTGACAGAGACACTTCCGTCGGTGTTGGCGACATCGACTGTATAGATGAGCTCATTCGCATTGAATGCGGGGGCGAGCGTTCCAGGTGACACTGCCAAGCTCTCCAACGAATTATTTCCCGCTAAACCGGCTCTTCTGAGGAGGACGGTATAGGTCCTCGAATTACTGTCTGATTCTGACACGACGACATTCACGGGAGTCGTCGTTCCCGCCTCGCCGAGGGTAATGACGCGGCTTGTCGTTGCCTGGCCATTAATGCTTACGGTATCGCCGGACACGGCCGGTTGAGCGCTGACGGTTACGCTCGTGGTGGAGCTGGTAAGATCGACGCTGTACTGAGTCGTTCCCCCACTAAAGCTGGGTTGCAGCGTTCCGGGGCTGACCGTCAATCGGGAAAGCGCCACCTCTGGGTTCACTGTGGCGGAGTCGCCACAGCCAGAGGCGATGAAGCCAAGTGCAAGGAGGAGGGAAGCAGTGAGAAATCGTCCAGCGAGCAGAAGTGGGTGTCTCATATTCAACCTAATCACTTTCTCGAATCTCGGAAGTTAGTGAGGTGGCAGTTTTTGTCAGGTCGGATGAGCGATTCCGATAGCACGTGCGGGCTTAGAATCCGTCTATCCATACTATCTTATGGGCTGAGTAGGGGAATGGAGGTATACCCGATCCTATGGATCAGGTCAAGAGTCCAAATGGCCCTGTGCTGGGATGCCTAACGATGCATTGCGAGATGTGTGGTGGGGGAATTCCCAAACATGGTATTGCTTCGTGGTCATAGCCGGTTGCCGGCAGCTGACGCCGAGTGGCTGGATGGGCAGAGCAAGAGCCGAACGATTCATGTTCACCTAGGCTTCTGCGATCTCGTGGGCTCTCCAATCCAACAGCGAGTTCTATCATCTAGAGCAGGGTTCGGGTAATAGTAATGGAGTAGATCTTTGAGTCTCCATTCGGCGCGGTCACGGTGATCGACACATCTGTGGGGAGTAGAAGATTTAGTGGAATGGTCCTTTCACCCGTTGCAACTCCTGTCCCGGCCGTCACATCACCGGACATCACGGCATCCGGATCAGATTTGGTCGCGGCGATGGTCACCTCGGTGACGTCGATAGCTACCTCCACCGTGTAGTTCAGGGTTCCTGAAGTAAAGGGAGGATCCAAGGTGCCTGGTGTGACTGTCAAGGCCGATAGATTGTTGTCGCTCGAGGGCGCCGCTTGATTTACGGTGACAGTGTAAGTCTTCCCGTCTCCACTTGGTGCGGTCAGGGTGATCGATAGAACGGTCTGAGTGCCTGGCCCGTTGAGCGGAAATGTTTCTTGCCCCGAGGCGGTGCCGGCCGGGACCGTGACGGACCCGATCAGCATCACCGCGTTCGGATCGGACTTGGTCGCGGAGACGGTCACTTCTGTCACGCCGGTGGCCACATTCACTGTGTAAGGCAAAGTTCCCGGGGTAAAGACAGGATCCAAGGTGCCTGGCGAAACCGCCAACTCCGACAGATTGTTATTGCCCGATGCGGCCCGGTTGACGGTGATGGTGTAAGTCTTAGGCGTTCCTCCATTTGGAGCGGTCACGTTGATCGTTATGTTTGTCGGTGTCCCGGGTCCGTTGAGAGAAATGGTCGCGTTACCTGTTGGGGTTCCTGCCCCAGCCGTTACATCCCCGGTCATCACCGCATTTGAAAGCGCTTTAGTAGCGGAAACGTCCAAACTATCCACGTCGGTCGCCACGTTCACCGTATAGTCCGTGGTATTTGGAGCGAAGGATGGGATCAAGGAGCCAGGGGATACCGTCAACGCCGATAGATCGTTGTCGCCCAATGCCGCTCTACTCACAACGACGACATAGTTATTCTGACTTCCACTTTGCGCGGTCACATTCACGTTGATAAAGGTATTCGAGCCGGGTCCGGAGAGCGTAATCGATCGGGCCTGCCCTGAGTTCGTAGGAGTCCCATTGACAGTCATGGTGGCTGTCGTATCTTGCAGAGTGGGTGTCACCACGACGCCGGCCACGTTGCTTGCGACGTTGACCGAGTATCCCGCTGTACCGGCGTTGAACGCCGGGTTGAGGGTTCCCGGTGTAATGGCCAAGCTCTGTAGGAAGTGATTGCCCGAGATCCCGCGATTCACGGTAACCAGGTAAGGTTTCTGGTTTCCATTTTGAGCCGTCACGATAAGAGTGATGGGTGTGCTTTGGCCGGGCGGATTGAGATCTATAGTGCTTGATGAGCCAGAAACAGCGTTCTGTCCGTTGATTGTCATTGTCGCGGTCGGATCTTGAAGAAAGGGGGTTACCTCGACGCTCTCGACCGTGTTGCCGACGTTAACCGTATAGATAAGCTCGTTCGCGTTGAATGCGGGGGCCAGGGGGCCGGGCGACACGGTCAAGTTCTGTAACGAGTTGTTCCCTCCCGGGCCCGATCGAGTGATGAGGACCGTGTAGGTTCTCGAATTATTGTTTGATTCCGACACGACGATGCTCACAGAAGTTGTCGACCCTTCAGGACCGAGTGGAATCGTGCGGCTTGTCGTCGCCAGACCATTGATGGTCACGCTGTCCCCTGAGACTGCAGGTTGAGCGGTGATGGTTACTGTCGTGATGTCGCTGGTCAGGTCGACGCTGTACTGGGTAGTTGAACGATGAAATGTCGGCTGAAGTGTTCCAGGGGTAACGGTCAGGCTGGCAAGCTCTACCACCGGGTTGACCGTCGCGGAGTCCGCGCAGCCATAGGCTCCCACGCTAATGGCGACCAGAAGGACGGTTGCGAGATGAGCTTGGGCTACTGACGCAAAGATGTGTTTCATGTGGTACCGCCTGTTTTTGTTCTTGTCATATGTAGTTGAGGGATTTGGGACCAATCCCTCAATAAACGCACATGGTAAAGCTGGATACTACGGGCGGGTTTGAAATCGGTCTAGCCCTACAGAGGTAAGGGTTTTCCGAAATTGAAGGTGCGACAGATAGAAGGGCGTCGGCACGCTCGTAGCGCCAGGGACTGGAACGTCCAATGGCACAAGAATATTGAGCATCCGCAGTGGGGAAGGTCAGCGCTTGATTTCAGAACTGCCCTTCGATTTGGCGAGGAGCTCTGTCTTTGTGGGAATCTGAGTGAGAAGGTCCGGGCGCACTTGAAACACCCCATTCAGTCGTTGGCCGGTCGCATAGAGCAGATCGCCTGCCCGGTTCCCGAGCGTCAGTTTTCCAATTGCTCTGCCGTCTTTGCTGGTAGCAACAAATTCAGCAGCTGGTGCCAGCAGCCCATAGGGAGCAAGCGGTGCGGATTGTTTCATCACACGTTCTTCTGCGGGATGATTCGCCACACGGCTGACAAACAGATCAGCGGCTTCCTGACTGACCTTCATCATGGGCTGGTCTTCAAGTACCCACTCGCCGCTTTGATTGATCAACACATACTGCTTATCTCTCGTCTTCACTGACAACATGGCCACGTCGGTAGAATCGAGACCGAGGAGTCGCTTATCCTGAAAATTGAAGAGCTCTCGTGTCAGGTCCTTGATCAAAACAGGGTTAATGCGATAGAGCGGCCCATCCGGTGTGGTTTGCGCAATCGCCTCACCGCTTTGAGGGTCCGGTTGATAGAGCCGGACTGACTGGTCCCCGCCGGCGGTATACAACGTGATTTTCACTTTTTGCGCTGTAAGGGTTGTACCGATAGTGTCTCGTTCAGGGCCCGGGTCGATCATGCTCAGTGCTTTCAGATCCTCCAATCGGAACATCAACGACCGGACTTCATTCTGATCGGCTTCTGCTTCGACGGGGTACATGATCTTCCATGAGGGTCGGGACTTATTCTTCCCCGTGTTCTCGATCACGATTTCAGTGGTCGGATACGTCAGGCGGACTCGTTCGACATCGTTTTGCACGAATCGCAAGAGATCTTTCCGGCGGAAGGTCATCAAGGATTTATTGATGAAGTCTTTCGGCGCGAGGGTCGTCAGCAACACGCGCTGGTCCGACGCGCGAAGGACGTACAACGTATTGGAGAGGGGTCCGCTGTCGCCGATAGCAATCGTCTCCTCCTGTGCCCCCGCTGTGACGGTCAGGGTGGTCACGGGTTGATCGAGCCCGAATGGCGCCAAGGCGGTGGCTTGTTCGTCGATGGTCCGGGTGACCGTCCCTGTTACCAGCGCTCGAATCAGCGATTGCACTTCGCGATTGTCGGCGTCTGTTTGAAGCGGAGCCACGATCAACCATTTCCCCGGTGCGTCCAGCTTGAACCTGATCGGCCCCTGAGCGGTGGTGATCGAAAGCCCAGTAATCGCGGTCTCCGGGAACGGTAGAAGTTGCTTCTGCGCAGTGTCCTGTTTCTCTTCCTGCTCTTTGGTGGGAAGCTCCACGAGGTAGAGATAGCCGCCTAGACCAGCGAGAATCAGTAGCATCAGGAGTGTAGGCCGGTAATGCATATCAGGATGGTGAAAATCGCCGCCAGCTGCGTTCTCGCATCGTTCGGACCCTCAACGTACTCCAGAGAGTACGCCTCGGCCCCGTACTCGCTGCGGCCTTGCTGGACAGCAATTTTGACCATCCTGCAAGAGATAGGTAAAGAAGGCCCATCATAATCGCCTGCGCTTTCTCCACACGATGATACCGGTGAGCAACGTCAAGAGGGGAAGGAACACGACCTGAATATAGATTAGCGTCCGTTCCTGGGTGGGGTTGGGTGTGAATGGCCGCAACGCCGGCTCTTTCGGTGCGATGGAGATCAAGTCTCGTTCCTCGGCCAGCCACCCCATCGTATGGAGAAAGAAGTCGCTGTTGCCGGGAAAATTAAAGAAGGCGTTGGATACAAAGGTAGAGTTGCCGATGACTGCGATGGCTGGGCGAGGTTTGCCTTCTTCAGGGGCCTTCTTTGGCGACAACGCAGCGGCCATGGGGAGCGGCCCTTTCACATCTTCCTTTTCGCTTAAGCTCACGACACGCCCTTGCATGTTGGTTTCGGCCCAACTGTTCGGCGAGGTGCGAGCCAGTGGCACGAAATCCCAGTCTTTGCCGACTTGCTCATCGAAGGTTACATGCCGGGCTAGTGGTAACAATACGGCGGATGTGAGGTCCTGCGTGATCTCATGCTCAGTAAACGTTCTGACCAACAATGCGGTGAGATCGCCTTGGGCCAACCGATCTTGCAGATCCACCAATACCCCTGAGCCCAGGCCGAGACCCCAATGGGCGAGTAAGGATTCCAAGCCGGTCTGGGTATCGGGATCGGCCAATACCAGGAGGTGGCCACCTCTCTCCACATACGCCAGAATACGGTCCTGCTCGTCTTTCGTAACGGAACGGCGTGGCCCGGCTAGCACCAACACTGATGTGTTGTCCGGCACAGCTGACTCCTTGAGGAGCGAAATGGTGCCGACGTCGTACCCCTGTCGAATCAGGGCTTCTTTGGCGATAGAAAGGCCGTTGCGTTCCTTGTCTTCGACATTCAATTCGCTGTGGCCTTCGACAAAGACGATACGCTTTTTGGAGTCCCTGGAGATACGAATCAAGGCACCGGTCAACTCGACCTCAGACGGTGATGTGACGCGGATGGTCTGTCCATCGCTCTCGAAAATAGCCGTATCGGTTCGGAAGATCCCATAGTTCTGGGCTATCTTGGGCTGTTTCTCGGGATCGATGAACTCCACGCTGAGTTTGCTCGAAGCTTGTCGATAACTCTCCAGTCGTTCTTTAAATGCTTGATAGCCAGGATCCTTTTCCCGAGTGAACACGGTGATTTTGACGTCGCGCGGCAACGTTCTGAGGACGCGATAGGTTTGTGGCGCAAGCGTGAAATTCTGATTTTCCGAGAGATCCCACCGCACGGAGTGGCGGGACGCGAGAAAGTTCACGATGACCAGAATGCCGGAAAAGAGCAGGATCATCAGGACGCTGTTCAACCCCATCTTTGTGGAGCGTCGACCGGAGAACGTCTTCACGGTCTCGAAATGCAGAACGAAGAACAGCACCAAAGAGATGAGCGCTGCCCCCTCCGCAAGCGTGACGGCCCACAGCCAGTCCGGTCGAAGGCTGTACGCAATCATGCCGCCGATTGCGAGGACAACTCCGATAAGACCGAGCGGAAGAGATTTGAGGTTCATTTCCAGCGTGTCGATTCCACAATGCGATGTGTAAGAAACAGCATGAGCGCGAGTCCGCTTCCGAAGTACACGAGATCGCTCGTGTCGATCAATCCTCGAACCAAGCGGTCGTAGTGCTCCATGTAGGACACATACGAGATAATCCGGCCTGCCGTGGTATCACCGAGGAGACTGCCCAATCCGGCGATCAACCACATGGACAGCAGCGTGCCGAAGCTCACAAAGGCGGCGACAATCTGATTTTCCGTCAGCGCCGACGCAAACACCCCGACTGAGAGAAACAGCGCTCCCAGCAGCACCATTCCCAGGTACCCGGTCCAGATCGGATTCCAATCAAAGTCGCTGAACAGCATCAACACGGTCGGGACCAGCACCGTCAACCCCAAGAGACCGAGATAAATCAGTAGCACACTCACGAATTTGCCGATGATAATGTCATTGATTCTGATGGGGGACGTCAGCAGGAACTCAAACGTTCGTAATTTGCGTTCTTCTGCGAACAGGCGCATGGTCAGAATAGGCAAGATGATCAGCAGCACGATCCGCACACTGGCAAAGAGGTTGCGGAAGACCAAGTCGTTCAGGTTGATTTGAGCCACCCCTCCTTGCATTTGCATCAGCTGGATGGCTTGCGCTCCGGCAAATCCGACATAGAGGTAGGAGAGTAGTCCGAAGATGAGCAGAAAGACCGCTCCGACCACGTAGACAATGGGAGAGACGAAGTACCCACGGAGTTCTTTGGCGATGACAGCTTGTACAGGGGACATACGATTCCTACACGTCCGTTCGTTCAGCGGAGGCGCTGACCATCGCTTCTGCCGGCTCTGCGAAGTGATCCTCATGGCGTGTGAGCTGAAGGAACACGTCTTCCAGTGTCATGGATATCGTACGGAGTTCGAGCAAGCCCCAGTGGGATGACACGACCAGACGCGCGATCTCATCCCGCAGATCCCGACCCAGTTCACATTCGAGGAGCAAGCTCCCTCCTGCCTGTCCTGGCAGCACATTGAGAATGCCTGGGATCGCCCGAAGTTTCATCTCGCAGTCCGGAGGGACGGACTTGAGGGTGATGGACACCTTCTCTGATTGACGTAATCGAGCCGACAATTGTTCCGGTGTGTCTTCCGCAACGATATGACCCTTGTTGATAATGACAACCCGTTGGCAGACTGCGGTGGCCTCCGGGAGGATGTGCGTACTGAGAATCACAGAATGGGATCCGGCCAGGCTCTTGATGAGCTCTCGGATCTCAATGATCTGCTTTGGGTCGAGTCCGACCGTCGGCTCATCGAGAATGAGGACTGGAGGATCATGAAGGAGGGCTTGTGCCAGTCCGACGCGCTGGCGATACCCACGGGAGAGGTTTCCGATCAGCCGATGACGCACTGAACCCAGCTCAAGTCTACCGACGGTTTGGTCGAGCGCTGCCGTGAGCTTTTGTCCCGTCATGCCCCGGAGTCGGCCGACAAACGTCAGATACTCGGTGACGGTAAGTTCCTGATAGACCGGCGGAGTTTCCGGCAGATAGCCGATCTGTCGCTTCACGTCCAATGGCTGATCGGTGCAATCAAATCCCGCTACGCGGGCGTGGCCTTCCGTAGCCGGCATGAAGCACGTGAGGATCCGCATCGTGGTCGTTTTGCCTGCGCCATTCGGGCCAAGGAAGGCCAACACCTCTCCTTTGGCTACCGTGAAGGTGACGCGATCAATAGCCGTATGATGGCCGTACCGCTTTGTAATGTTTTGAACGTCGATCACGAAAGTGATATCGGTGCGAACAAGTGAGGAGACTGAAGTGGTCTCGCTCTCGAAACGACAACTTCGCGGACACCACGGGGATCTTACTCACAACCTCCAAGCCAGTCAATACGGCCGTATGGATCAAGCATGACAGGTCACTGCATCGATACGAAGGATCACGCAAGATGTTCGTCCTAACGGGAGGGACTGCTCGCAGCGCGACGCGATTCTTTGACAGCTTGGATCCACTTGCCGACTGCGCACCAACTTCTGCTGTTGAATTTAAATCCTATCTCATCTATATGTGGACCACGACGAAGCCGACCGTGTTCGTTTTTGGATGGTCATTCTCTTCATCGATCAACCGAGGATTCCATACGGAGGTGGGGGAAACAGGTACTCCTGTCGGTGTTGTTGAAATCCTATCCCTTTCATACTCTGATCACACTTATCACGGGAGTGAACGATCTCAGCAGAGGGAGGCGGCTCATAGCATGGACACCTACTCTCATTACAATCGGCTCTCATCTTCAGGTTCTCTCGCCCTCATCTTTTGCCTTTCATTAGGGGCATGCTCGTGGGTTCCCAAAGGGGATGTGCAACTCGATGTCGGTATCAAGGATCGAGGAGTAGCTTCCTGGTATGGCGAGCAGTTCCACGGTAAGAAGGCGGCGAACGGTGAACTGTTCGATATGGAGGCGTTGACCGCCGCTCATCGAACTATGCCGCTAGGGAGCGTGGTTCGTGTCATCAATCTGACCAATGGCAGACATCTCCATGTGCGGATTACGGATCGAGGCCCCTATGAGAAAGGGCGAATCATCGATCTTTCGCGTCGGGCGGCTCTGCAATTGGGCATGGAGCACAAGGGATTAGCATATGTGCAAGTTGAGATTGTCGGCGAGCGCCGCCCCGACCTCACGTGGCTTTCAGAAACGTTCACTGGGCGAGTCGCGTCGGTTCTTGCTGATGCCGAATATCTGTCTGGCCGGAGTTCATCCGGTATGGCGTCTCATGCGCGAAATCTTCAGGGCGATCTCTGGATAGCACGGCGAAATCGCTGGGCTCTGGCGATGCTCTCCGTCGATCATTGGGCAGGAACATCGGTGGCTACGGTAGGGCTCGCCTAATCGCACTCCCATTCATTCCCTCCAGGTTGACAGTACGCAAAGGTCTCCACTAGACTGCTCCCTCTTCTTATTGAAACTGACAGGGCGTGAGTGATCGAACGGGAGGCACAGAGCGATGGCCAAAAAGCGGGCAGCGGAGCCGGAAGAAGTACAACTCAAGAAGAAGATTGTCGCGAAGCGCACCAGCCACGATAATCCAAAAGGAGACAGTGCGCTCAGATCGCTCAGGAAGCGATTGAAGCGGGAGCAGCGCAAGCGGAGGGCTCTGGCACAGCGGAAAAAACAAGCCGCTGGAAGCAAGGCGGCTGCCACGGCATCGAGTTAATGAGTTCGTGCCGGTATTTTCGTCTGGTATTCCTCTCTGGTATTCCTCTATGGAGCAAGAACCCAAACATTCATCGCCGGGTACGAACCCCCTCAGTCTTCAGGCCGGTGGTGGTCCTATGAGTGACGTCACCGATTCGACGCAGGCTGAGTCGCTTGCCTCTGCTGAATCCGTTGCTGTTGGACAAGAGGCGGTCGCTCTCGAGGAAGAGCAAATCAAAGACGAGATCGATATTCAAATCGATCTCCTCAATGATCCTGATTGGGTCGTCCGTCGAGAGGCCGTCATCACGCTCGGTGAAATGGCTGATGAGCGGTGTGTAGAGCCATTGGCCCGCGCGTTACGCGATGGGGATTGGCAGGTTCGAGAAGTCGCGATCGAAGCGATGGGCCAGGTCGGCTCTCCCGCTGTCGAAATGCTTCTGAAACTGCTCCGCGACTGGGAAGTGCGCAAATACGCCATTTTGGCGCTCGGAAGAATTCGCGACGAACGGGTGCTCGATCCCTTGATGCTTCAACTTCGGAACGACGAGTTTAAGGATGACGCGATTCAGGCCTTGGTTGAGCTCGGTGAGCCTTCCGTCGAGAAGTTGATCGGGGCGCTTCTGGACAAAGACGAAAATGTTCGCAAGAGCGCGGTGCTGGCCTTGGGACGGATCAAGAGCAGCGATGCCATTACACCGCTCATCGATATGCTCAGTGATAAAGACTGGTTCACTCGGCTGACGGCAGCGGCTGCGTTGGAGTCGATCGGCGACGAACGGGGACGTGAGGCCATCAAACCATTGTTAAAAGACCCGGACATGGTGGTCAAGATGCGTGTCGAGCGCATTCTTGCGAAGTGGAAGAAGCAGTCTATTACCCAACCGGCTAATGCCTGAACTACTTGCTCAGTAACTGATCCATCTTCAGCTGGAGCTCATCTAACTTCTTCAACGTGACCGATTTCCCCATCGCCAGTTCCAGTTTCACCTCACGCAGTGATCCGGCTAGATCGCGCACGGCATTCGTCATGGGGTCGACTTTGGCTCCCTTGGTAATGGCTTCAACCGAATCAATGGCTTCGGTTAACTCCTTTGCCGCGGCGCCGTAATTTCGGTCGACCATGTGGGCTTTGGTCTGCACCAATCGAGACTTGGCCTCCACGAGTCCTTGTCGCCGGCGGAGATCTCGCTCGATCCCGAGTGTGGTGTCTAACACATTTCTGGACACATCCTTTAAGGACTGCTGCAGCTCAGCGACGGTTCGCTGGAGCGTGCCGACGGGCCGTTGTCCGAGATAATAACCCGCCCCGAATGCGCCGACGAGCAGCAAGAGTACACCGAAAAATTTCATAGCGGTCCCTCGTTAATGGCGACGTTTCCCTGAACTCTGTTGAGTGATCTGATGGAGCAGACTATGCGCTGACGCGATGCGCACCGCTTCATCAGAGTCTTGTAGGCCTTTGACCAGTACCGGGACGGCCTCGACATGGCTCTTCCTCAACGACCTGGCGGCCATCAGTCGAGGGAGGGGTTGTTGGTCTTGTAGAAGATTTTGCAGGAGCGTCAGCGCCTGTTTGTCCGAAGATGCGCTCAGGGCTTGGGCGGCTGCACTGCGAATGGAAGGATCTGGATGTCGTGCCAGATCGCCGGCAAGAGAAAGCGCCGAAGCCTCTCCGAGGCGGAGCAACCCTTCAACGGCGTTGGCACGGACGTGTGGACTTGGATCCCTGGTGAGCGCCAGCAGGAGAGGCCGGTTCTCCTTGATACCAAGTCTCCCTAAACTTGTGGCGGCGACGCCTCGAACCATTCCCACTTCATCCCCGATGGCATGCGTTAAGGGGGCCACACCGCCTGGAGAGCCAAATTCACCCAGTGCCCCAGCGGCGAAGGCTCGTACGGATGGATCGGGATCATACACTGCTTGGGATAGGACTGCCAGGCTTCCTGGGTGCTTGAGGCGTCCTAACGCGCCCAACGCCGCCATTCTCGACTCAGCATCCGGCAAGGTCGCTGCGCTCTTAATATCGTCTAGTTTCTCAAGGCGCCCCATTTTAACCAACGCAGCGTATGCGAAGACGGCTTCAGGTCCGTCTTCGGTACGGGCGACGTCCAGGAGCCGTTGTCGAACATCACTCGCATTCGCGTCGCCCAACGCAGTCATGGCGGCCATGCGAACGGTCGGCATCTCATCTCTCAGTGCGCGGCGCAATGCCCCGGATTTTGCCGCGAGCCCGGCTTTTCCGATCGCCTCCGCGGCGCGCGCGCGTACGACGACCGAGGTATCCAGCAACCCGTCCTCCAGTAACGCGGCGGTCTCCGGGAGGCCCAAATCCGCAAGAGCCGAGTAGGCGGCCATGCGAACGTGTTCGTGTCGGTCGCGGACGTGGCTGGTGATCACACTGAGGGCCAATGGTCGGAGAAGCGAATAATCGTGTGGTCCAGACTGGCGCAGCGTTGAGTAGATCGTGAGCGCCTCGTCTGTTCGTCCGAGCCGGACGTAGCTCAGTAAGGCGTGGCGGAGGAAGGCGTTTGACGGTGTTGCATCGCGTGGCAGTTCCCGAAACAGACTTGCCACTGCCGGATAATCACCCGCCTTGAAAAGGACTGCGGCCTTCGACTCAACCGTTGAGGTCGAGCCTCCCGATGCGGCAAAAGCGGGCTCCGTGATGAGGCCGAGCACGAGCGCTCCCCATACCACCACGGTGGCCATTTTGTTCTGCCGTCGATAGAGCAGGGGATGTCGATTCGTTGTGTTGAGCTGCACTACCATGTTGTCGGGAGACGCATCGTCGCAGGATGGTACATCAGACTGACATAATCCTTGAGCATGCGCGTGGTACAGAACTGAGGCGCGACGGTGCGGATACATTCTTTAACCATTTGGAGCCAGCCTCGGGGAATATCGTCTCGATCGCGCTGGTAAAATAACGGGACGACCTCTTGTTCCAACAGGCGGTAGAGCTGCTCCGCATCATGATGATCTTGAGTCTGCGCGTCGGCCGGCTCACTTAACGGTTGGATTCCCCACCCATTGGCCCCGTTGTAGCCCTCGACCCACCACCCATCGAGAACGCTCAGATTCAGCACGCCGTTCAGAGCGGCTTTCATCCCGCTGGTGCCGCTGGCCTCCATGGGGAAACGAGGGGTGTTCAACCAAATGTCGACACCTTGGACAAGATACTTCGCCATATGCATCTCGTAATCTTCAAGGAACGCGATACGGCCTCCCAGTTTATGGTCATGGCAGAAATTCAGTACTTCGTGAATGAAGTACCGACCCGGCTCATCGGCTGGATGGGCCTTGCCCGCAAACACGAGCTGGACCGGTCGCCAACGGTCTTGGAGCAGCGCCTTCAATCGTTCCAAATCTCGAAAGAGCAAGGTGGCCCGTTTGTATGTTGCGAACCGTCGGGCGAACCCGATCGTCAACGCTTCGGGGTCCAAGAGGGTTCCACGGGTGATCACTTGCGATGGTTGGAGATGCCCATGCATCCACCCGTTTCTGGCGCGCTCACGGATGAAGCCCATCAGCTTCCGCTTCATCGCCTGTCGAACCGCCCACAGCTCATGGTCAGGCACATCCATCACGCGCTGCCACATGGCCGGATCGTCGCAGGTCTGGGTCCAGGTTGGGCTCAGGGACTTGCCGTACAAGTGGTGGAGTTCCGGTGAGATCCACGTCGGCACATGAATGCCGTTGGTCACGCTACGGATAGGGATCTGGTCGGTCGGTAGGCCCGGCCAGAAGTGTTGCCACATTTCTCGTGACACACGGCCATGCTCGCGGCTGACGCCGTTGACGTGGGCCGACAGGCGCATGACGAGCGCAGTCATATTGAAACCGTGTCCGCCTGATTCGGGCGTGTCGCCGAGACGGAGAAACTCGTCGCGCGAGAGTCCCAGTTGTTCCCAATATCCCGCAAAGTAACGATCCATGAGATGGTGGGGGAACACATCGTGCCCGGCCGGCACGGGAGTGTGCGTTGTGAACACGGTGCTTTGGCGGACAAGCTCGCTGGCTTCCGCGTGAGACGAGCCTTTTTGAACATATTCCCGCACCCGTTCCAAGGTCAGAAACGCGGAGTGCCCTTCATTGGCATGCCATACCGATGGCGAGATGCCGAGGGAGCGCAACATGCGCACTCCACCAATCCCCAACAAGATTTCCTGACACAGTCGCATTTCCTGATCGCCGCCATACAGCCGGGCGGAGAGGGCACGGTCCTCCGGGCTGTTTTCCGGCACATCTGTATCGATCAAATACAGCGGAATGCGACCAGCCAACACCTTCCAGACCGCCGCAGTCACGCGACGGCCACCCATGTCGACGGCGAATTGGTACGGTTCCCCCGATGGAGTCCGGGCTAAATGGACCGGAGACTCGTCGCGATTGAATGGGGCATAGGCCGCTTCTTGCCATCCTTCAGGTGTGATGCGTTGGCGGAAATATCCTTGCGGGTACATGAACCCGATTCCGACGAGCGGGAGCCCGAGGTCGCTCGCCTCTTTACAATGATCTCCGGCCAAAATGCCGAGGCCGCCGCTATAGATAGGCACGGAGGCATGTAACCCAAATTCGGCCGAGAAGTAGGCGATAGTCGTCTTTGCCAGGTCGGCCTGGTGCGTGCCGGCCCAACTCTTCTTGTTGCTCAAGTATTCGTCGAACAACCGAAATACCGCTGAGTATTGACGGAGGAATGACGGATCCTCGGCCAAGCGCGTCAATCGGTCCGGTTTCACATCCGCCAACAGTTTGACCGGGTTGTGGTGTGTGAGAAACCAGAGAGTCGGATCGATTGTTTCAAACAGTTGGCGAGCTTCCAGCGTCCAGCTCCACCACAGATTCTGCGCAAGTTCGGGTAAACGACGAAGATTCTGGGGGAGAGAACTGTGTATGGCATTGAGAGAATCCACAAGCGCTCCTTTGGTCAAGATAAAGAACCGAGTATCGGTAGTGACGGGCGATCACTGGCAGGATCAGGCGTGTCCGGCCTTATGCCACGAGGCCCACTCTTTGGAGAATGCCACGGCGGCGTACCGTTCGCCAAGGATTTTTGCGACCTGGTTGAGCAGTTTCGTGAGTTGCTGCAGTTCGGACGGTGTGAGATCTTCGCGAAACCGTGGGTGCAGTCCCCAACGGGTTTCGACTTCTTCGCCCAATACGCTCGACATCAAGCTAATGAGCTTAATCTCCTGACCGGTCGTTCTGGTTTGCTCGGCGGCGCTCCCGACGGCGGTGGGCACAGTCTGTGGCACGTCCTGTGAGGGTGGGGCTTGCCCTTGCAGAACCGCGCTGAGAGCGGGAACCACCGCACTGATACAGAGCGTCGCGGCCGAGCTGAGTTGCGCATTGCCGGGTGCGCCAACCGCGTCAGCCACTTTCTCACCGAACTCGTGGAACATCTTGATCTTGGCTTTGGAGTCTTCGGAGATCAGGAACTTGTAGTGCTCATAGGTCTGACGACTTTCGGCTACAGTCGTGCCAATGGTCATGACGATTTCCATCTGATCCGCATTGTTTCCGAAGGCCGGTTCCAGGGCGTGCTTCAACTGTTGCGTCACGGCGTCTTCCAGCCCGTTCATGAATTCCATCTGATCCTTCAAGGGGATGTGCAGGGCTGCGAGCCGGTCCGTGAGATTGAACATGATCTTGAGGAACTCGAGGTAGATGCCCCACTCATCCTGGCGCTTGAGTTTCAGCGCCTGCTCGGGGGCATTGCGCTTCATCATCGTGACCGATTCGCCCGACACGGCAAGCATCAGTTCGGCCAGCTGGCGAAGGCGTTCTTTGTATTCAGTCGTGGCAGTAGTCATGGCTCTCCTCTTAGCAAGCGGGGATTATAGCGGAGACGTGCGCGTCGATAAAAGGGGTGAACAAAGCTCTTGCCCTCTGGGGGTGTCTAAACTGCGAATTCCGAAGCTGTCTTGAGGCAAAGTAAGTGGATCAGAAAGCCGGTCAGACGAAACAGGCTTCTCCGTATGGGCGTGGTGATTTCTCTTGGAGAAAAAGGTATTCTCCGGCGGCAAGACGCAATCTCTTGAGCGAAAGATAGGAATGTCGCTACACCCTGATTTCCCATCCTCGCCGTACGAGCCGCTCATTCCTGCACAACGCTGGTTTCCGGCTGATGAAGCGCTGCGTGCTACGGCGTATGAGAAATTGCTGCCGCCGCTTGTGGCGAACGTGCGGGAGGAAGTCTATGCGTGGCGAACGGCCCATTATCCCGGTGCGTCTGCCACCTCAGCCGCCTTGCTCCGTTACTGGTTCGAAACCGAGCATCTGACCGAAAATGCCGATGGGTCGCTGGCCCCCTTTCGCTATTACTATGCTCAGCGTGAGGTGGTGGAGACGGTCATCTGGCTGTTCGAAGTCCGGCGGGCACGCGACAAATACGATTTGCTTCGATTCGACGCTTCTGGGGCAGTCTCTTCCGGTATGTTCGACGAAGACTGGCCGCGCTACGTATTGAAAATGGCGACCGGCGCGGGCAAAACGAAAGTCCTGTCCTTGCTCATTGCCTGGAGCTTCTTCCATAAAACCTACGAGACAGATTCCGCGCTGTCTCGCAACTTTCTGGTCATTGCGCCGAATATCATTGTGCTGGACCGCCTGCGGGCGGACTTCGACGGCCTCAGAATATTTTTTAATGACCCGATCCTGCCAAGCAATGGACACGAGGGTCGTAACTGGCGGGACGATTTCCAACTTACGCTGCATATCCAGGACGAGGTGCGTGTCGTCCGCGACACGGGGAATCTGTTCCTCACCAACATTCACCGGGTGTTTCTCGGCGACGTGGCCGATTCTTCGCTGGAAGACGACGACTTGCGCGACTACTTTCTATCGCCCTTTGGCCCGACGCCAGCCGGCAAGACCACCGATAGCCAAACGGATCTCGGTGAGATCGTCCGCGAGGTTGAGGAACTGGCCGTCTTCAACGATGAAGCACACCATATTCATGATCCGAAGATGGCCTGGTTCAAATCCATTCAGGACATCCACCATAAGATGCTCCAAAAAGATCGCCGCCTGGCCTTGCAGGTGGATGTGACGGCGACGCCTCGCCATAACGACGGAGCAATCTTCGTTCAGACTGTCTCTGATTACCCGCTGGTTGAGGCGATCCATCAAAACGTGGTGAAGCATCCCATTCTTCCGGATGCAGCGAGCCGCGCCCGGCTGACGGAAAGGACGAGCGCGCTCTTTACGGAAAGGTATGCAGACTATCTTGCGCTCGGGATCGAGGAGTAGAAGAAGAGCTATGGCGAACATGAGCCGCTTGGAAAGAAGGCCGTACTCTTCGTCATGGTAGACGACACCCGCAACTGCGACGACGTGGGTGCCTATCTCGAAAAAATTTGCCCCGAGCTGCAAGGCGGGGTGTTGGTGATCCACACCAAGAACAACGGTGAAATCTCTGAGGCGGCTTCGGGGAAAAAGAAGGATGAGCTCGAACTGCTCCGCAAACAATCCAATGAGATCGATTCGTGGAAATCACCCTGCAAGGCCATTGTGTCCGTCCTGATGCTTAAAGAGGGCTGGGATGTGCGTAATGTGACCGTGATTGTCGGGTTGCGAGAGTACAGCGCGGAAAGCAAAATCCTTCCTGAACAAACCCTTGGGCGCGGTCTCCGCCGCATGTACTTCGGCACGGACACGAAAGAAACCGTCTCGGTCATGGGGACTCCCGCCTTCATGGAGTTTGTCGAGTCCATCCAAGCTGAGGGTGTCAGCTTCGAGCGAGTGTCGATGGGGGGCGGTGCGGCACGGCAGGACTCGCTCATCGTCGAAGTGGACCGGGAGAATCAAGGGAAGAATCTCGACGAGTTGGACATCCCGCTCCCCAAGCTCACCCGCCGGTTCCACCGTGAGTTTAAGAGTCTCGAGGATCTCGATCCGGCAGCACTAGGTAACAAGCGGCTGCCTCTCAAGCCGTTTACGCCGGAGGAAACACGAGAAATTGTGTTCAAGACCATGCTCGACTCGGAGATTCATCACACGATTCAGCTCGACGGCTCAGGGCCTGCCGACTTCCGATCCGCCGTGGCGTTCTTTGCGCGACAATTGCTCAAAGATCTGCGCCTGGTCGGTGGCTACGATGTGCTCTATGGCAAGGTCAAAATGTTCATGCGCGAGCATCTGTTTGACGGGGCGCCGGTGAACCTTGAAGATCCCGTGGTGCTCCGCAACCTCTCCGAGCCGGAGTCCGGCAAAGTCCTCTACGACGCTTTCAGGGCCGCTATCAACGCACTCACCATTCAAGACAGCGGCACGACGCGCATCGAAGCCAGGATTCGGTTGAAAGAGACGCGCCCCTTCCGTACTGAACACCGACCGTTCCTCACCGCGAGAAAATCTATCTTCACCAAAATTGTCGGGGAGGCACAGTCCGGCGGGTTCGAGCTCTCGTTCGCGGCCTTTCTGGAATCTGCAAAAGATGTGGCGGCGTTCGCCAAGAACTACCTGGCGGTCGGCTTCAAACTCGATTATGTGAGGGCCGACGGCGATCTCTCCACCTACACACCGGACTTCATCGTGCGCACTGCTGACGGCACAGTCTGGATCGTGGAGACCAAGGGGCGAGAAGAATTGGACCTGCCGCAGAAAATGGCACGGCTCAAACTATGGTGCGCCGACGCTACCGCTGCCGAGGAAGACGGCCGTCGATACGACTTTGTCTATGTCGATCAACCGGGGTTTGAGAAGCATACGCCGGGCACCTTCGCCGCGCTCGCGGCGAGCTTCACGGAGTATAAGAGTCAGCCATGATGACGTTTCGCAACCATCGCCTGCGCGACCTGGCCGTGCCGATGGGCACCAATTGGCTGCTCAACGAGCTGGCCGAGGCCAAAGGCAAGCAGGAGCTCTACACCCGCCAATCGCCCCAGGTGTTGAAAGCCCTGCGGGAAATGGCGCTGGTGCAAAGCGTCGAATCGTCCAATCGCATTGAGGGCGTCACCGTCGCGCCGGACCGGCTGCGCCCGCTCGTGCTCGGCCATGCTCGCCCCAAAGACCGGTCCGAGCAAGACATCATGGGCTATCGCCGCGCCTTGCACCTCATCCATACCGAATCAGAGACGTTGTCCATCACTCCCGACCTCCTGCGCCGTCTGCATCGGCTCTGTCAGGAAAGCAGCGGCGATGCCGGTCAGTTCAAGAAAGTGGACAACGAGGTCATCGAGCTGCGGCCTGGCGCGGCGCCCATCGTCCGCTTCACCTGCGTCACCGCCAAAGCCACGCCCGCTGCGATCGACGAACTCTGTCTGGTCTATCGCCACGCCATCGACCAGGACCACATCCCGCCGCTCGTCGCGATCGGGGCGCTCGTGCTGGACTTCCTCTGCATCCACCCGTTTCGTGACGGCAACGGCCGCGTCTCCCGGCTGCTCACGCTGCTGGCCCTCTACCAGCAGGGCTATGAAGTCGGCCGGTACATCAGCCTGGAGCGGCTCATTGAAGAGGCGAAAGAAGACTACTACCGCGTCCTACAAGAAAGCTCCCGGCGCTGGCACGAGGGTAAGCATGACGTCCTGCCATGGCTCAATCATTTCCTTGCCATCGCCCGCCGCGCCTATGGGGAATTTGAGCGCCGCGCCGGTGAAATCAAAGCCCCCCGTGGGGCCAAGGCAGGGCTGGTGCTGGCGGCGATTCGCGAGCAGGCCGGGGAGTTTCGGCTTGCTGACATTGAGCAGGCCTGTCCCGGCGTGGGCCGGGAATGGATTCGTACCTTGCTCACCGACTTGAAAGCGGCAGGGGAGGCCGCCTGCCGGGGCAAGGGACCGGCTGCACGGTGGCGGTATCTCGGCAGTAAGGGTAGTAACTCGTAAATAAGGGTAGTAGTAAGGGTAGTAACTCACGATGGCACGTCCACACGATAGCGAGAAATACGACCTCTCCGACGCTGAAAAGCGCGATCTCATCAAGCTCATCGAGCAGGGCAAGCCATTGCCGGAGAGATACCGCTTCCTCCTCTTCGCCGACAAACGCGAGGTCGAACTCGTCTGGAACGGCAAGTCCCGTGAAGTCTGCACCGCCATTTTGCCGTTTCAGACACTCGAACATATCGACGAACCCCGGAAGGAACAGCGCGACCAGGAGGAACTCGGCTTCGACATGGGCGGGCGGCAGATCAAGGGCTGGACCAATAAACTCATCTGGGGTGACAACAAGCTGATTCTCTCGTCGTTCAAGGCTGGGGCACTCCGCCGCCAGATCGAGGAGGCCGGCGGCCTGAAGCTCATCTACATCGACCCGCCCTTCGACGTGGGAGCGGACTTCAGCATGGACATTGAGATTGGCGGCGAGACCTTCCACAAAGAGCCGAACCTCCTCGAACAAATTGCCTACCGCGACACCTGGGGGCGCGGGGCGGATTCATTCATCGCCATGATCTACGAACGCCTCATCCTCATGCGTGATTTAATGCATAGCGCGGGCAGCATCTATGTGCATCTGGACTCGCATGTTTGTCACTACGTGAAGCTCGCATTGGACGAAATATTCGGAAAAGAATATTTCCAGAACGAGATCATCTGGAAGCGAACCAGCGCTCGAAGTGACTCAGATCGGATTAACAACATCCACGATACAATCTACTTCTACACGAATTCATCGGACTTCATCTGGAATCAACAGTTTCAGCCGTACGACAAAGGATATATCGAGCAGTTCTACACACATGTTGATCCAGATGGCAGGCGGTGGAAAAGGGGAGACATCACGAGTCCTAATCCGCGCCCAAACATGATGTACGAGTTCAAAGGTTATCCATCGCCAAAAAAAGGATGGAGGTACACGAAGGCGAGGCTGGAAGAACTGGATCGTCAGGGCAAGATACACTACCCCAAAGACCCCGAAGGCGTACCCCGACTCAAACAGTATCTCGACGAGATGCCGGGAGTTCCTCTACAGAGCGTTTGGATAGATACGCGTCCACTTCATAATCTATCTGCGGAACGAGTCGGCTACGGCACACAGAAGCCAGAGGCTTTAGTGGAAAGCATCGTCAGAGCCAGCAGCAACGAAGGCGACCTCGTGGCTGATTTCTTCTGCGGCAGCGGCACGACCGCCGCCGTGGCGGAAAAGCTCGGGCGTAAATGGATCGCCACCGACCTCGGCAAGTTTGGCATCCACACCACGCGCAAGCGGCTCATCCAGGTGCAGCGCGAGTTGAAAGCCTCAGGCAAACCCTTCCGCGCCTTCGAGGTGCTCAACCTCGGCCGCTACGAGCGCCAGGCTTATCTCAACGTGGCCGGTCGGTTGACCGGCAAGCAGAAGGAACAGGCGCTGGCGAAGAAGGAATCGGAGTTCCGCGAACTGATCCTGAGGGCCTACCGCGCCGAGCCCTTGCCGGACTCGGGCTTCCTCCACGGCAAGAACGGCGGGCGGCTGGTGGTCGTCGGCCCGATCAATCTGCCGGTCGGACGACTGTTCGTGGAAGAAGTGATCACGGAATGCCGTAAGCACGGAGCGTCGCGCGTGGACGTGTTGGCCTTCGAGTTCGAGATGGGTCTGTTTCCAGCCGTGCTGGATGAGGCGAAGCAGAAGGGTATCGACCTCGCGCCCAAGACGATTCCGCCAGAAGTGTTCGACAAGCGCGCGGTGGACAAGGGGCAAGTCCGGTTCCACGACGTGGCCTACATCGAAGTCACGCCCCGCTTCGACAAGAAGGACAAGCTCACGCTGGCGGTGGAGCTGACGGATTTCTCCGTCTACTACTCGCAGGGGCTGGTGGATTCGATCGCGGCGGAGTTGAAGGAAGGCAAGAGTGAGGTTATCTGCGAGGCAGGCAAACTCATCAAGATCAGCAAGGACAGGCAGGGCGTCGTGACCCGCGACGTGCTCACCAAGCAATGGACCGACTGGGTGGACTACTGGGCGGTGGATTTCAATTACGAAAGCCGGAAGGAGATCATCAAGGTCCCTCGCGGAACAGGTTTGAGCGGTGTACAAGGCTTTTTGCCCGGACAGGAACCGGCGCAACGTGATTTGGCATTGCCCGCCGACGACTTCGAAGAACGCTGGACGGGCGCCTATATCTTCGAAAACGAATGGCAGAGCTTCCGCACTCGCCAAGACCGCGACTTGGAATTGAAAACCGCCACACACACCTACGACATGCCGGGCCGCTATATCATTTCCGTGAAGGTCATCGACATTTTCGGCAATGACACGATGACGCTTGTGCCGGTGACGGTGGGATAACCGCGACCTTTCCCGTACATGCAGAATAGTGTGGCGAGGCCTTTCTCTCACCTCTGTCGATGAATGGCTCTGCCCACTGACTTTCCGCGTCGGTTGTTAGTATCTTGTCACGTCCGATAGAGTGAGAGCTACAGGGGGAAAGGATGCTTGAATGGAATTTAGCTCGGTGCGAGATGCAGAGTCGGAGCCTCGTGTTAAGGCGCGTGAGCACCTGCCTGACCGTGAGACCCGCACGGATTGGTTCTATGTGGTCGGCATCATTGGAGGTACGGTGGCGCTCTTGCTGCTTATGATTGCCTTCATGATATGGGTGGTCTACAAGCTGTGGTTGATAATGTCAGGCGGATTAGGATAAGGGGAGTCGAGTGTGGTATACAACGATCCTTCCTGAGTGACGAAATTAGCGGATACCTGCTTCGCATACCTCCATGGAACGAGAAGTTAAAACCTACGTGCTGAAGCGGCCTGCCGAGGAGGCTGTGCCCCGCACGTTGTCAATCGACTATGCGGCGGCGTTGAATCCTCAGCAATTGGCCGCAGTGACGGCAGGTGATGGCCCGTCGCTGGTCATTGCGGGTGCGGGAAGTGGCAAGACTCGTACGCTGGTCTATCGTGTGGCCTATCTGATCGATTCGGGCGTGGATCCTTCGAATATTCTTCTGCTTACCTTCACGCGCAAATCTTCACAGGAAATGTTGGAGCGGGCTGGCGATTTGATCGGGGTGAGTAGTCGGCGGGTCTGCGGGGGGACGTTCCACTCGGTGGCCAATATGCTGTTACGGCGGCATGGCCGATCGATCGGCATCGAACCTGGTTTCACGATTCTGGATCGCGGCGACGCGGAAGATTTGATTGCCTTGATGAGATCGCAGCTGGGGCTCAACGAAAAAGACAAACGCTTTCCTCGCAAGGGGACGATCATGGAAATGATCAGCAAGAGCGAGAACACGCTGCGCAGCCTTGATGAGATCATTCTGGAGGAGTTCAGTCATTTTGCGGATCATTCTGAGGATCTTGGGCGACTCCAGAAGGCCTATCAAACCGCGAAGCGTCAAAAACAACTCTTGGATTACGACGATCTGTTAGTGATGCTGCGGCAGTTGCTCTTGTTGGATGAGACGGCTCGCGCGAACATCTCCCGACAGTATCGCTACATCCTTGTGGATGAGTACCAAGACACGAATCGGTTGCAGGCCGAGGTTATCCGCCAACTGGCGACGACGTATCAGAATGTAATGGTGGTGGGCGACGACTCGCAGTCCATCTATGCATTCCGAGGCGCGACGTTCAAGAACATCATGGAATTCCCCCTGCTGTTCCCCGGCACGACGGTCTATAAGCTGGAAGAGAACTATCGCAGCACGCAGCCGATTTTGAATCTCGCGAACTGCATTATCGAAGAAGCGGCGGAGAAGTATACGAAGCGGCTCTTCACGCGAAAGATCGATGGCCCGCTTCCGTCGCTCGTGGAAGCCGCCGGGGAAAATGCGCAGTCGCGATTCATTGGGCAGAAGATTCTTGAGCTTCGCGAGGAAGGGGTTTCGCTCAGTGAGGTGGCAGTCCTGTTTCGCTCGAGTTTTCATTCGTTCGATCTGGAAATCGAGCTCTCCCGAAAGGGGCTCCCCTTTATTAAGCGCGGTGGGGTGAAGTTTATCGAGACCGCTCATGTCAAAGATTTGTTGGCGCATGTGCGTGTCGTCTCGAACCCGCTCGATACGGTCAGTTGGCATCGCGTGCTGCTGCTGGTGGAAGGCGTGGGGCCGAAGAAGGCGCAGGATTTGCTCGCCGCGATTGTAAAAACAGACCAACCGTATGATGTGCTGCGCGGGGTGAGTGGTCGCTCTGGGCCTGGCCTCAAGAACTTGGCCAATACCTTGGAGCGCCTGGCTGGATCGGATGATCGGCAGCCTGCTGAACAGGTCAATCATATCTATGAGTATTACCTTCCAATTCTGAAGGACCACTACGACGACTACCCGAAGCGGACGAGAGATCTGGACCATCTTCATACGATTGCCGAGGGGTATCATGGCATTGACGAATTTCTAGCCGATTTGGCGCTGGAACCGCCGGATGGCAGTACTGTGAATGTAGAGGCGGGTGACCGGGATGATGAACGAATGGTGCTCTCGACGATTCACTCCGCGAAGGGATTGGAGTGGCAGTGCGTGTTTGTGATCTGGGTCGTCGACGGCCGGTTTCCATCAGCCTATTCCTTCCTCACCGAGGACGAATTGGAGGAGGAACGGCGACTCTTTTACGTGGCCGTCACTCGAGCCAAGCGGCATTTGTTTTTGACCTATCCCATCAACGTGTACGATAAGACCAGCGGGATGTTGCTCTCAAAGCCTTCAAGATTTCTGGACCACGTGTCTTCGAACCTGCTCGACACGCTTGCTCTCGTCGAAGAAGGTGGACGGGACGGGTGGGGGATGACCCCAGATCCTTACTATTGATTGATCGTGGTGTCGGATCGCAGCGCATTCATAGTCCTCCCCTACTCATGAGTCGTTTCGCCATTCAACTCTTTCTGGCGTGGTGCTGCTGGTCGATGTGGGGCCAGCCCGCAGGGGCCGCTGAGACAACTGAGAATGAAGAGCATGGTGCGGGACGGATGTGGACACGTGTCATTGACGACGCACAACGCTTGCAGTTGCCCACAAAGTTCTTGAAGGCACTTCCGCCGGGCTTTATTCATGTTGAATTCGACGATCTGCGGACCTATGCCGCGGAGTATCATCCCGCCGACCATCGAATGGTGCTCGACCGTTCGTTATCATTCAACGCTGCGGGAAGGATACTGAAGCCGCTGAGCAAGATGACGCACAAAGAGCTGGAAGTGTTCTATCACGAGCTGTTCCATGCCTATCTCGATTACCTCACAGTCATTGATGCGCAATCCGACGAGGCCGGTCAGCGGTCTGATGAGTTGCTGCATTTCGCCAGGAGGCAACAGGTCTGTCGATATGGAGAAGTGCAGATCACGCCGATCCTTCAGCGGAAGGATGAGGTAGAATCGCGCTATTTGACGCAGACAGAGTCGTGGGAAGTATTGAACGAAACATGGGCGGTCTTTATCGGTTGGGCGGTTTGGAATCAGCTTGAAGTGCAGCACAAGACCAAGCAATCGATGTTTCAAGGGCCGCGGCTCGCCACTCACTGGATACGACGGTTCAAAACGGCCTTTGAGACAGGAGAGTTTCGCGGGTACTACGTTCCAGAGGATCCGGATGAGCGTCGTCTCGCACGGAAAAGATATATAGCGCACCAGTCGCAACTGACGTTGGAAGAAGCTCTGGTTTTAATGAGGCAAGTGCTTGGTTTTCAAGATGCTTTTATTGAGCGGCTGATGACTTCATTCGGGTCAACCGGGGCCACGCCCTGTTCCCCTGCCGGGGGGAGGGCAGAATAAAAATGACCAGAGCCGAATTCTCCTCTTGACACGGAGAAAGTTCATCAATAGAATCCAGTGTTTCGTAATCTATCCTATCCGAGCACACCAGTGGAATCAATCTTGAATGATTGAGGAATAAAGTTGTGCACGGGTAGGCCTACTTGTCCTTGTGGGTGGTAAGTCGAAGAACGTATCCTCGGTTGAGCAATAAATTTTAATTCACGCAGACCAATGAATCATCGCGGGCAGGTACCCAAGCGGCCAAAGGGGGCAGACTGTAAATCTGCTGGCTTATGTCTTCCAAGGTTCGAATCCTTGCCTGCCCACCATGCAACGCTTGGCTTGTACCGGCCGAGCTTCCTGAGTGGGCATGTCAGATGCGCATTCTGAGAATAGTTGGCTTGGCGCGATCTGGAAGAAGGACTAGAGGAAATTAGGCGGGCGTAGCTCAGTGGTAGAGTTCCAGCCTTCCAAGCTGGCTGTCGTGGGTTCAAATCCCATCGCCCGCTCCAATATAAAGATCGGTGCTGGGGCGATCAGTTGCAACCTGAAGTGCATGAAGATGTTTGAAGAGGGGCTAGACTTTACCGATGGCGCATGACGTGCCGAATGCCCACGTAGCTCAGTTGGTAGAGCACGTCCTTGGTAAGGACGAGGTCACGCGTTCGATCCGCGTCGTGGGCTCCACCCCAAGCTTGGTCGTACCGCGAGCCATAAAATGGTTCCCGGCGAGCGGATAGACACCGTGCGTTTTTTGGGGAGGGGCGACGGGGCGACCAGGTCGGCTCCTCAAGTGTGGGCGCTTCGATCTACATAAGCTGACTCGTGCTGCCGTCCTATGGAATGTGTGGCGGAGAGGAGCCGGCGGCGGTTCTAGAAAAGGAGTGACGTATGGCGAAGGCGAAATACGAGCGGAAGAAGCCGCACGTGAACAT
>CAZJOQ010000027.1:0-27297 GCA_964547625.1 uncultured Nitrospira sp. | reverse complement strand
GAGGGTACCAGAGAACAGGATCCCCGTAGCAAGCTACGGGGAATCACAAGTTGAACTTGACAAATTTTACGACTCTCTCCTATTGTGCTGGCCATTGTGACTCCTGAGTAAGGGAAGAGGGTGGAAAGCCCTCGCGGTCCCGCCGCTGTAAATGGGGACGAAACCCGGGGAAGCCACTGTCTCGCACGTGAAACGTATCTTGTGAAGCGTATTTCGTAAGAGTTTTCATTCCCGCGCTTCACGAACGACGAATGACGTTTCACGTGTTGGCTGGGAAGGCTCGGGGAGTAGGGTGAACCATGAGCCAGAAGACCTGCTCAGAGAGGGTGATCTTTGTTCCCTCGAGGCTGGGGAACAGGTGAGGATGAAGGAGCGGGTGCAATCCTCAGGGTCTACTGTAGGCCTTGGGGATTTTTTATTTGAACCGCCGGCAACGATATCATCCTGTTCTAACGGTGTGGCTGGTAGCTGTGTTGTCAGTCGCGCTCTCGCAGACGGGTGAAAGTGGGCAAGGAGACTATGGTGAGATGAAGCGGCGGCAACCAGGAATTCTTACCGGCATGCCCTTTATGGCGCATGTCTCGTCCCGATCGTTTGTGGATGATGCCGGACATCGCCTCTATCTTGCGAAGCCGCCGGCTCGTATCGTGTCGCTGGCTCCGAGCATTACCGAAATGCTGTTTGTGATCGGGCTGGATGAACAGATCGTCGGCGTGTCCGAGTTTTGTGACTATCCGGAGGCTGCGAAATCGAAAGCCAAGGTGGGATATTCGAATCCGAGCGCAGAAGCCTTGATTGCGCTACGACCGGAATTAGTCCTTGCGCCCAGAGATTTTCTCCGTCCGGATTTGCAGGCGAAACTCGAGCAGTTGAAAATTCCTCTGTTCGTTCTCGATGCTCACACGTTGGAGGACATCCTGCTTCAAATTCATACCTTGGGGAAAATGTTTGAGAAAACGTCAGCGGCCAATGAGGTGACTCAGATCATGCGTCAGCGCATTGCGGAAATTCGACGCAAAGTCGAAACACCGCCGGCAAGGCGTGTGCTATATGTTCTGAATAGTCAGCCGTTGATCAGCGTGGGGCCGGGAAGTTTCATCCACCAGATGATCGGCCTCGCGGGAGGCGTCAACATTGCCGCACAGGCTGGCGTTGCCTATCCGAGACTGAGCATGGAGGCGGTGCTGAAGGATGATCCGGAGGTGTTGATCTTCCCCAGTGGCGAAGTGGAGACGGTGCCGCGCAACGAGCAACAACAATGGCGGCGCTGGGACTCACTCTCGGCCGTCAAGCAGCAGCGCTTTCACGAAGTTTCGTCGAACCTGATGAATCGCCCAGGCCCTCGAGTCATCGATGCCCTAGAACAACTCGCCCATGCCATCCATCCGGAAATGTTTGGTCCCGGTGAAGATGCCGGTCATCCATGAGGATCCTTTGAAGCCGTTGCCTGCCCCGGTTCAAGCTGGTTCGTGTCCCGGAGTCTTACCCAACGAATCTTGTCGTATGGACTCAGCAAGCGGCATTGTCGCTCAAGGCGCCATCCTCACCAATTCACGCTGGATGGCGACGATAGGAATTCTTGCTCTTACGGCGATAGCGGTCAGCTTTGCCTGTCTTCGCTTCGGCGCACAACCGATTGCGTATGACGAGATTCTGCGTGTGTTTCTTGGCGCCCTTAGCCACAAGGAAATCGATGGTGGAACATCGGATGTCGCGAGCACCATTCTCCTGCAGGTCCGGCTACCAAGAATACTGCTGGGTTTTTTCGTCGGGTGTTCGCTGGCTACGGTGGGCGTTGCCTTGCAGGCGCTGCTACGGAATCCGTTGGCTGATCCCTATGTTCTTGGCGTCTCCAGTGGAGCTGCGCTCGGAGCGGCGGTGGGGGTCTTGCTCGGAGCGGGAACCACATTTTTGGCAGAAACCGCTTTGCCGGTCTGTGGATTTGCTGGAGCCCTCTTCGCGTTGGTGATCGTCTATCGAATGGCCGCTAACCATGAGCAGTTGCCCATCCATAGTCTGCTGCTGACCGGGGTGATTCTGAACGCCATCTTTTCAGCCTTGATCATGTTCATTACGTCGATCCTCGATCCGAACCGTTCGTACGGGATGATGGCTTGGTTAATGGGCACGTTGACTGCTCCTACCTATCGTGATCTGGCCGGACTCGTCGTTTATCTTTTGATCGGCCTATTCCTCCTGTTCAGACAAATGCGGGTATTGAACATCTTGGCGTTAGGAGAAGAATCCGCCCGCATCCTCGGCATCGATACGGAACAAGCAAAGCGGATTATTTTTGTGTTGGCGGCATTGGTGACAGGAGCGGTTGTGTCGGTCAGCGGCATGATCGGATTTATCGGCATGGTCGTTCCCCACGCCGTGCGTTTGGTTACAGGCGCGGACCATCGGCTGCTTCTTCCCGCATCAGCTCTGGTCGGTGGCACCTTTCTTATGGGCGCCGATACGATCGCGCGGACTTTGATATCGCCGGCGGAAATTCCCGTCGGTATCATCACGGCCTTGGCAGGTGGACCGTTCTTTGTGTATCTCTTGCTTTGGCGAAAGGATCGCTTGGCGTGAGCGGGTGGTCTGACAGCCGATCAAAGCGAGAAACGAGTGTCGCCTTAGTGAACGTCATCGAGTCATGTCCCACATACGACGTGCAGGCTATTCGGTTCCGCTACCAGTCAAGGGGATCGGATGCGACCAGATGGATTCTTGATGACGTTTCCTTCAGCGTTCAAGAAGGAGAAGTGCTGGGTATCGTCGGCCCCAATGGGTCGGGAAAAACCTCCTTGCTAAAAGTGCTGGCGCGGCTCATGAGCCCGCTGCAGGGTCGTATCGACTTGTTCGGACAGGAGTTAGCCGCTATGGCTCAGCAAGAGGTTGCCTGTGTCGTGGGAGTCGTGCCGCAGGATACTCAGCAGCTCTTCCCGTTTACCGTTGCAGAAACCGTGCTCATGGGGCGCTTTCCTCATCGGCCTCGTGGCCGATGGATCGGTGGATTCGGGTGGGAAAACCGAGAGGACGTGGCCATCGCCGAACAAGCGATGATAACAGTGGACATCCTGGAGTTGGCTCATCGTGCGGTGACGGATCTTTCTGGGGGCGAGCGGCAGCGAGCTATGATTGCACGAGCGCTTGCCCAGACGCCAAAGGTCCTGTTGCTCGATGAGCCGACCGCCTTTCTTGATCTGCAACATCAGGTCGAGATCTGTTCGGTGTTGCTTCGCTTAAAAGAGGAAAGTCGCGTAACCGTCATTCTCGTGTCGCATGATTTGAATCTGGTCAGCCAGTACTGCGACCGGATTTTGTTGTTGGATCGCGGACGGGTGGTTCGGCTGGGGTGCCCTGAAGAAGTTATCGAGCCGGAGGTGTTGGAATCGGTCTATCGATGCCGAGTATTAGTGGATCGACATCCGGATACTGGGTTTCCCCGGGTGACGCTTCCAGGACGCCAACTATCAGGTGGGACGTAGTATGAGAACGGGCAAAATCGCGCTACTCCATCTTCAGACGGTTCCCGGGGCCATCGAGCGGAATCGGTACATGATTGTCGAGGCCATCAAACATGCCTCGACAACAGGCGCGCAATGGATCGTGACGCCTGAGTTGGCGGTCTGCGGACTGCAGTTTGCCCACATTGTCGGGACGGAGTGGATACAGCCTCAACCAGATATGTGGATGCAGCAGGTCTGCAAACTGAATAAGACCCTGAAACGAACCATATTTCTCGCCTGTCCTGAACGAGACGGCCCTCGTTGCTACAATTCGGTGTTCGTTATCGGTCCGACCGGTGACATTTTGGGGAAACATCGCAAGATCAATGTGGTGAGCGATTCACTGGGATGGTCGAGCCCCGGCGACCGTGTCGCTCCCATCGAGTGCGATGGGATTAAGGTCGGTGTACTCATCTGTAGTGACGTCTATACATCGAATATCGCCAGAGCGCTGAGATTCGAAGGCGCTCAGATGTTGGTGTCGCCAGCGTCGTGGGGTCCCGGCATTCACGGTCCAAATGGGGAATGGGAGCAACGGACTCATGAAACAGGGTTGCCTTTGATTGTCTGTAATCGAACCGGCGCAGAAAAGACGGTGGACTTTTGGAAGGCCCCGAGTCTTGTTGTGAAGGAGGGCACGCGTCTGCTCGTCCACACGTCCAAGAAATCTGCCGTGCTGACGTTTACATGGGATTTCGAAGGCATGGCGCTGCGCTCTTCACGATATATGATCGATTACATCCGGAACTGATGGGCCGTTCCTTCATGGTGATGCCGGCAGATTTCGATGTCCTGTGTGTGGAGTAGAAGCGGGGTCTCGTGGTCCCGTAACCAAACTGATGTGAACAGGAAGAGTTTGCACCGCTCTCCTGCAGAAGATGTCAGGTGCGGAACAATCATTCTGGAGGGATCCTTTAGGTCATACCGTCAGCGACGGGGAAGATGGTGCAAATCCATCACGGTGCCGCCACTGTAAGCGGGGAGTGACTCTGCAATGTGCCACTGTGCGTTTCAGCGCATGGGAAGGCGCAGAGAAGCTGTGATCCGCAAGTCAGGAGACCCAACTGTCGGGATCTTCAACACCCTTCGAGTCAAAGGGAGGTTTTCATGCGACGTGTTCGTCCGTGGTTTGTCTCTACCGGTATTCTGTTCCTACTGTGGAGCTTCTTGTTCTGCTTCCCCGTACGTGCTCAGGAAGTCGCGATGGCCAACCAGTCGGAGGTAATTCAGGCTCCCGACGTAGTGGTGAGCGCGACCAAGACCCCCATTCCGGCCAAACAAGTCACCAGCGCCGTGGAAGTGATCACCGGCGAAGAGATGCAACAGCGAAAAGTCAGAACCGTGGCGGAAGCCTTGCGCTGGGCTCAAGGACTTTCGGTCAACCAGAGCGGAGGACTGGGCACCAGTGTTGATGTCCGGATGCGCGGAGGAACACCGCAACAAACGCTCGTGCTCATCGATGGGGCGATCGTCAACAGTGCCACAATCGGCAATTACGACTTTGCCAACCTCACATCCGACAACATCGAACGGATTGAAATCTTACGAGGGAGTCAGAGCATGCTCTGGGGGTCGGATGCGATGGGCGGTGTGATCAATATTACGACGAAGCGCGGACGAGACAAACCCAATGTGTCTGCGTTCGCGGAGTACGGTTCGTTCAATACCATTCGGGAAGGAGCCAGTCTATCGGGCAAGAAGGGTCCCATAGATTTCTCCGGTTCGATCACTCGCTTGGATACGGCCGGTTTTTCGGCGATCAATTATCGGCGTGGCGCAACGGAGCGCGATGGATACCACAACTGGCAAGGGTCGGTTCGGCTTGGAGCCGATCTTCCCAAAGATGGACGCCTGGAGTTTAGCTTTCGATGGTTGCGCGGCAGTGTGAGTTTCGACGGATTTGCGTTTAACCCGGTTACTTTTGCCTCCGAGCCAGCTGATGTGTTTGGTGCACGATCACGAAATTCGCAATATGTCTTCGCGGGCAACTATTCACAGCCGATCACGACTTGGTGGTCGCAACAGCTCACCTTATCGAGAGCGACCGAATCTCTTGTCAGTTATGGAGGAACCATCGAGCAAAATGTGGTGACCGGAGCGACAGGACCGCTCGGTTTTCCGTTCAATTCGCAGATCGAGACCACCAGTAATCGGTTGGAATGGCAGCACAACATTCAAGTTGGTAAGCCTTTGTTGCTTACGGGGGGATATCAATTTCGTGAGCAGAAAGGCGATAACACCGATGTGCTGCTTCAGGCGCCTGCGTTTTCGAACAAGGCCCTCAGTAGCCATGGAGGATTCGGCGAGGCTCAACTAAGTCTCTGGGATCGTCTGTTTGCAACTGCCGGCGTTCGGCAGGACGAATACAATGTTTTCGGAAGCGCGACGACCTATCGGGTGACCGGCGGGTATTTGGTCAAGGAAACCGGTACGAAGTTTCGGGGGAGCTATTCAACCGGCTTTCGCGCACCGACGATCAACCAGCTGTTCTTTCCCAATTTCGGCAACCCTAATTTGAAGCCAGAGAGAAGCCAGGGATTGGACGCGGCCATCGAACAAACGCTGCCGAATGATCTGGGGACCATCAGTGTGGGGTATTTCTGGACACGATATCGGGATCTCATTCTTTCTGCTCAAGATCCTATCGCTTGCGGAACCGGACCGTTTGGAGCCAACTTCTGTGCTCTGAACGTCGGTCTTGCCACCGCACGAGGCTTCGAAGCAACCGTCAAATTGCATGTGTATCGCGACCAACCTTGGGCCAAAAGCCTCGATTTGCTGGTTCACTATACGTACACGGATACGGAAAACTTTCAAAATGGCCAGGCCACACGTGTTCCCAAATGGCCGCTTAACCAATGGTCAGCCATTCTCAGCTATCAACCGATCGAGGCATTGCGAGGTAATCTGGAAGGGCGATATATCGGAGAACGGTTTAACAATGTTGGGAACAGTAATCCGATCCCGTCTTTTCTCGTCTGGAATGTGTCAGCCAGCTATGACGTGACGAAGTATATGCAGGCCTACATCCGTTTTGACAACATCTTCAATGAGAAATACGAGGAAATTTTGTTTCTCGGCACACCGATCCGGTCGATTTTCGGCGGCGTGCGCATCAATTATGATCTTCCCATCTAGATGAGCATGGGAGAGTATCCGCGATTGGTCATTGCCGGTACGTCAAACGGCGTCGGCAATACGACGGCATCATTGGCGATTCCGACGACCTTGCGTGAGCAAGGCCGTCGGGTTCAGCCGTTCAAGATTGGGCCTGAGTTTATCGATCCCAGGCATCATCAGGCGGCCACAGGCCGACCATATGCCTGCGTGATGCTGAAGGACTCTTGAGGGGACAGAATGAACTCATGAACGGCAAGGCGTTGGCGCTCAATACCCATCTGCATTTTGCCAGCCAGCTTAAAATTGTAGTGTCGCTGGGTGAGTCAGCGCGTTCTGCAGCTAGTCGAATATTCGAAACGGCGAGGAGTATGCTGGGAGTAGATCGATGAGGGGGCCGGTTCAGAAAACCTGCGAAAGCTGTGGCCGGAGTTTTGAGTGCGTGGGATACCTATGTTGGTGTTGCAAACTTGGAATCACCGACCAGCAGATGGATTGGATTGCAGCGCGGTATAAAGAGTGTCTCTGTTCCCATTGTTTGCAAAAAATCGCAGCAGGCGAGCTGGGGCCTCAGCCCAATTGACTAGCAAGAACCAGGGTGATCGAGTGAGGCAATAATGCGAACCCATGGCCGATTCACCGATGCTGAGCGAGCAGCCGTTTACCGAGCGATTTTTGAGCGGCGAGATGTGCGCCGAAATTTTCTGCCTGAGCCGATTCCGGATGCGGTGATGATGAGGCTGCTGACGGCGGCGCATCATGCAGGGTCGGTAGGATTTATGCAGCCGTGGGATTTCGTGGTCATCCGCAATCGTACGACGAAGCACGCGGTGAAGGACCTCTTCGTCGATGCGAACACCAAAGCGTCCGCTCGATATGCAGGTGCCAAGGGGGCATTGTACAGGCAGCTGAAGCTGGAAGGCATTGAAGAAGCGCCGATTAATCTGTGCATCACGTGTAGCCGACGGCGTGGGGGGCTACAGGTGCTTGGCCGCTCCACGGTACGCGCAACGGACTTGTACAGCACCTGCTGTGCCGTTCAGAATCTCTGGCTGGCCGCTCGTGCCGAAGGCATCGGTATCGGGTGGGTCAGTATTCTGGACCACGAGGTACTGAAACGCCTGATCGGTGTCCCCAAGACGGTGACGGTCCTCGCCTATCTTTGCCTCGGCTATGTGTCCAAGTTTGAAGGCAAGCCCGATTTAGAAGCAGCTGGGTGGCGGAGACGGATTCCGGTTGGTCGGTTGATTCATTATGAGTCATGGGGCAATCGAGCCTATGACAAGAGGGAGAATAGTGATGCGCATCACCAAGGTCTATACAAGAACAGGGGATGCAGGAAAAACTAGACTGGCCGGCGGACAGCAGGTCTGGAAAGATAGCTTACGCGTTGAAGCTTACGGGACGGTGGATGAACTCAATGCGTCGGTCGGCGTAGTTCGTGTGATGAATGCCGACATGACCAACGAACACCGGGCGGCCCAGCGGCTCGAAGAAGAACTGCGCTGGGTGCAAAATAAGTTATTCGATGTCGGAAGTATTCTTGCGACGGCGCCGGGGCAGACATTCAAGAATATGCCGCAAGTAGGGGGGCAGGACGTCACGCGCCTGGAAAAGCTGATCGATCGCTGCCAAAAGGATCTGGAACCCCTTAAAGAATTCATCCTGCCCGGCGGAGGGAAAGTATCCGGCTTTCTGCATCAAGCCAGGACGATCTGCCGTCGAGCCGAGCGGTTGTGTGTGGCGCTTTCAAAAACAGAGCCGGTCGATTCAACGATCATCAAGTTCATCAATCGGCTGAGTGATGCGCTGTTTGTATTGGCCCGTTGGGTCGCCAAGACACAGGGCGAGCCGGAATTCTTATGGGAACGTGATGTTGCCAAGAAAGCCGAGTAGGCGACAATCAGCACAGCCGGCCAAAAATCGAATCATTCTTGTGCTGGGTGGTGCTGCATCCGGCAAGAGTGAAGCAGCACTGCGCCTTGCTGGTTTGGGTGGCCCTCACGCGTTCGTCGCGACGGGGCAGGGATTGGATGATGAGATGATAGAGCGGATTGCCAGGCATCGCGCCACACGCTCACCGGTTTGGGAGACGATTGAGGAGCCGATCGGGGTGGAAGCGTGGATTGCCAAGCATGGATCTCGGTACCGGACGATTCTCCTGGATTGTGTCACACTCTGGTTGAGTAATCTCATCGGAAGCGGGTTGTCAGAAGCCACCGTGCTTCAGCGAGTTGCTGCACTCATGCCGGCTATGCGAGCAACGACGGCACGAATCGTGATCGTCAGCAATGAATTGGGATTGGGGCTGGTCCCTGCTGAGCCTATGGTGCGTACTTTTCGAGACCTTGCGGGGCGGGTGAATCAACACATTGCTGGAGAGGCCGATGAGGTTCATTTTATTATCAGTGGGTTGTCGCTTCGTTTGAAATGAATGGAGAATTTTACATGTCGATCAAAGATGTCTGTAGTCGAATTCAACCGCTCGATACCATGCTGCGTGCAAAGGCGCAAGGGCGAGTAGATCGGCTGACAAAACCCCTCGGTAGTCTTGGGCGGCTTGAGGAACTGGCTGCATCGTATGTTGCGATGACCGGTGAGGTGAAGCCGAATGTCCCGCGAGGAGTCGTCTTCACTTTTGCCGCAGACCATGGTGTGGTGAGTGAGGGTGTCAGTGCCTATCCGCGTGATGTCACTTCTCAAATGGTGTTCAACTTTCTGAGAGGTGGTGCGGGTGTGAATGTGCTGGCACGGCATGCCGGTGTGGATGTGCGCGTGGTGGATATCGGTGTCGATCACGAGTTTGGGATCATGCCGGGGTTACTCGATCGAAAAGTGATGAAAGGCACCCGCAATCTGCTGGTTGAGCCGGCGATGACACGGAGCCAAGCGGAACAGGCCCTGACTGTTGGCATGGAACTGGCGGCCGATGCGGTGCAAGAGGGGATCGGGTTGATCGGTACGGGAGAGATGGGCATCGGCAATACGACTCCGAGTGCTGCCGTCACTGCCGTGATGACCGGTCGGCCGGTGAAGGAAGTGACAGGCCATGGAACCGGTATCGACGAATCTGGACGCACACATAAGGTGGCGGTGATTCAGCAAGCCTTGGACCTTCATCGTCCCAACCAGGCGGATCCGTTGGATGTGCTGGCAAAGGTTGGGGGTCTGGAAATCGGTGGGCTAGTTGGTGTCATCCTCGGTGCGGCGGCTGCGCGAGTCCCGGTAGTATTGGATGGCTTCATCGCCGGTGCAGCGGCGCTGATCGCGGTGGGAATTCAACCCTTATGCCGCGACTACCTCATTGCCTCTCACCGATCGGTCGAGCCGGGACATCATGCCATCTTGAATCATCTTAGACTCGCACCATTGTTGGATCTTGAGTTGCGACTTGGCGAAGGCACTGGTGCCTGCTTAGGCATGGATCTGGTTGTCGCCGCGATTAAGATCTATTCTGAGATGGCAACGTTTGAAGAAGCCGGAGTATCTGGCAAGGCGTAGGTGGTATGGGAGCTGTTGCTCGTCCGTTCATCTTTGCGTGGCATTTTCTGACGACCATTCCTCTGAGTCGGACTCATCATGAGCCGACCGCACCGGAATTGGCTGCGTCAATGGCATGGTATTCCACCGTAGGCCTCATGCTCGGCGGGATCGTGGCGTTGTCGGATATGGTATTGGGTCGGGTCTTTTCTCACGAGGTGGTGAGCATTGTGTTGATTGTGTTGTTGGTGTCTCTCACTCGTGGACTCCATCAGGATGGATTAGCCGACACACTCGACGGGCTTGCAGGTGGTCGGACTCCGGCCGATCGCCTATCGATCATGCGCGATCCAAGAATCGGTGCGATCGGAGCGACCGGTCTGTTTTTATCCTTGATCCTTCGTTATGCGGGGCTGCTGGCACTTCCACAATCACTCCGGGTTCCAGCTTTGGTGTGCATGCCGGCGCTGGGGCGGTGCGCCATGGTCGTGCTGGCTTGGTTGGTTCCCTCTGCAAGAGCAGAAGGAGGTTTGGCATCTCCGTTTGTTGCTCATTTGTCGGTCTTCCATGTGATGGGCTCGATGTTGGTGCTGACGGCGGCGCTTATGGTTGGATTTGGTGTCACCGCCACAATTGTGACATTGCTTGGGAGTTGCATGATCATCTTTGCGGTTCAAGCCGTGTGTCGCACGTTCATCGGTGGGATTACAGGAGATACGTTAGGTGCCACAAACGAGATTGTGGAAATCACATTCCTTCTCCTCGTTCCTCTCGTAATTGTCCTGTCATGATGGGAGGGGAACTATTAGCCGCAGCAGGTCTCGATGCCGTTGCGGGCGACCCACGCTGGTTTCCTCATCCAGTTCGGGGGATTGGCATCATCATTAGATGGTGCGACAACAATATCAGAAAGGTTTCCCGTCATCCCGCTGTCCTTCGGGCAGCCGGGATTGTCCTCGCGCTGGGTTTGCCTTTGCTTGTGTTTGTTCTCAGCTATGAAGTGATGGTCATGGCTGATGAGATAGTCTGGTGGCTCGGGAGCCTCGTCTCGATTGGGCTTGCCTGGACGACGCTCGCTGCGCGCGACCTGTGGAGTCATGTTCAGGCAGTGAGTGAACCGCTAGGTCGAGGTAATCTCTCTGAGGCTCGACGGGCAGTTGGGATGATTGTTGGCCGGGACACCGATCAGTTGTCGCAGGAGGATGTCATCCGTGCCACGATCGAGACAACTGCTGAAAGTATCAGTGACGGAATCATAGCCCCCTTGTTCTATCTTGCTCTCGGTGGCGCCCCTCTGGCTCTTGCCTACAAGGCAGTGAACACCTTGGACTCGATGATTGGTCATAAGGATGAGCGGTATGTCGATTTTGGGTGGGCATCTGCTCGACTGGATGACTTTGCGAACTGGGTTCCGGCTCGTTTGTCTGCCGTCCTTATTGTTATTGCCGGCGCGTTGATCATGAGTGAGAGAGCTCGGATCAGAACCGGGTGGCATGTGCTGCGGCGTGACGGCAGCAGGCACCCCAGTCCCAACAGTGGGTGGCCGGAGGCTGCGATGGCCGGTTCCTTGGGGGTCCGCTTAGGAGGCAGTAACTTCTATTATGGAATACGAAACGACCGACCCTTGATCGGGCTGGGTGGGCGTCAACCGGTTTTGGAGGACATTGAGATCGCATCTCGGATCATCATGGGCGTCTCTCTCCTGGGCCTGTTGTCGACCATCGGAGTCATGTGGCTCGTCTAAGAAGTTCATCCCATGGTGGGAACGTCTATGCGGCCTCACGGGAGCTTGGTCGAAGTGTTCGTACTTTGATCGACTTCAGCGCCAGTATTAACCCGCTGGGTCCATCTCCCCGGGTCTGGCAAGCGATTGCCGATTGCCGTCATCTGTTGGCGCATTACCCCGACCCAGATTGTTGGCAGCTCCGTCGAACGCTCGCCAACTGCTGGGACCGACAGCCGGATGAGATTGTGGTTGGAAACGGCTCAACGGAATTGATTGATGTACTCCCTCGTGCACTCAAGATTCGGCATCTGCTCGTCATACACCCTACTTTTTCGGAGTATGTGGCAACGATGGAGCGTGTCGGAGGTCGTGTCAGTGCCGTCTGCGCAAAGCGTACAGAACAGTATATGCAACCGATCAAGGATCTCTGTCGTGTGCTGGATGCACGACGACCCAAGTCCAGTGCGATCGATGGAGTCATGCTGTGCAATCCCAATAGCCCAACTGGGCAAGCCTGTACGGTCAATGAGGTCCGGCGATTGGCGGACCTCGCTCAGCGGCGAGGCATATGGTTGATCATTGATGAGGCATTTGCCGATTACTGCGCTGAACGATCTTTCCTTCCAGTGGCAGTTGCTTGGCCGCGTGTGGTGATCTTGCGCAGCGTAACGAAGTTCTATGCACTGCCCGGCCTTCGGGTTGGGTACGCAGTCGCCAAACCCACCGTGGTCGAAGCGCTCCGCCAGCAGATGCCGCCGTGGTCCGTCAATGTGATGGGGCAAGCGGCAGCGTTGGCTGCTGTGAACGATTCGGGTTATGCTCGAAAAAGCGTGTGTTTCATGGACTGTGAACGAGAACGGCTTGGAATCATGCTGGCTGCCTTACCCTATTGTGTGGTCACGCCATCCTATGCCAATTACTTCTTTCTAGAACTCCCTCGTGGATGGTCCGCGCGTGAAGTCAGTGCCGCACTGCGAGGCGAGGGATTGCTGATCCGTGACTGTTCGACTGTTCCCGGTGCAAATGCTCGTTCGATTCGACTTGCAGTGCGTTCACATGACGAGAATGTTTGCCTGATTCAAACCTTGTCAGGATTGCTACGGCAAAAAAGATCGTGAATGTCCAAACTCGGAAAGGTGCCCGTATTCAGCATCAGGTAGTTGGGCACACGCTTGTGATTCGTCTCGGTGGTCGAAAGCGAGTGCTTTCATCAGCGCCGCTAGGTGGAGGAGTTGGTCTCGCGTCCAATATTCTGAATCATCAGGTTGAAGCGAATGGTCCCATCAAGGGACACTATCCCATGCCGGCGCGCTATTTACAAAAACTCGCTTCCCGACTCCGACTCAGTGGTAAAACCATCGGACTCATGACTGCGGTGCCGATGACCCAGCTGGTCATGGCACGGGTCGCTGCGGAGGGACTCTGGGTGGAATGTTTTGGAACCGTCGGCGTGACCAATGCTGTCCGAGCAGGGGAGTGGCCTCTGCGACGGGCACAATCCAAGAGATTCAACAAGCCGGGCACGATCAATCTCATCGTGATCACCAATGCGAGTCTTTCGAGCGCCGCGCTGGTTGGTGCGGTGCAGGTCGTGACAGAAACCAAGACGGGTGTGTTGAGGGATCATGAGGTGAGGAGTAAAGAAGACCAGTCTTTGGCAACAGGGACTGGGACGGATGCAGTCGTCATTGCATGTGCATTGCGCGGACAAGGACCGTTTCACCAATACAGTGGGACTCACACAATCATCGGTGCACTCATCGGAAAAGCGGTCGCCAGATGTGTTTGTCGAGGCCTAGCCAAGGCTGAGCAGTGGCAGAAGGCCTCCCGATGAAGGTCGAAGCCCTTGCCATTCTGGGGACAGGCTCCGATGTAGGGAAGAGTGTGCTGACAGCCTGGATTTGTCGCTTGCTGTCGCGGACCGGTATTCATGTGGCTCCCTTCAAAGCGCAGAATATGTCCCTAAATTCGTTCGTGACTCCCGAAGGGGGAGAAATCGGGCGAGCTCAAGCGTTACAAGCGACCGTATGTAGGATCACACCCCATGTCGATATGAATCCGATCCTGCTCAAACCAGAATCCGATAGCTGTTTCCAAGTAGTCGTTCTTGGCAAGGAGCGGGCAGCGCGGCGGAGGTGAATTTAAGGAAGCAGGATCTGGTCAACTGGCCTGTCGTTAAGATGGCCGATGCTCACGTCTTGTTCCTCTACTAGACCAACATCTCCAGAATGGGCGAGAAATAGTCGGTATTTGCGGTGGTTATCAAATGCTTGGCCGGACGATTATGGACCCCGACCATGTTGAACAGGGTGGGACAAGGTCAGGATTAGGTTATTTGAATATCGAGACAACTATTCTAGCAGCGAAATACACTAGACAGGTAGAAGCTCGTCCGACCGGTCAGTTTATGCGTGAGAGCACTCCAGTTCGTGGGTATGAGGTTCATATGGGTGTCACACTACGAATAAATGAACTGCCATGCTTCACCGTTTGCAGGCGAACCGCACAAGGTCAGAACGTTCAACCTCCGACGATTCTGAGTGAGGAGGGCTATGATGGAGCTCTTCGGAATGATGGTCTCGTGTGGGGAACGTACATACACGGTGTATTTGACGAATCCGAGTTTCGCCGTGACTGGTTGAATCGTGTTCGCCGGAGGAAAAGACTTCCGCCACTTGCGGGATTCGTATCCAGGGTGGCCAGCGCACGATTACAGAACGAACTTGACCGATGGGCTGATCATGTGGCTCACCACGTAGATATCTCGCGGCTTCTCAAGAATTTCCGCTCTCTGAATGCCTCAAGGAGGTGACGGGCTGTCTTCGCAATGTTCCAACCACTCCTCTCTCCATTTTAGGATGGAGTCTCAAGCTCAAGGTCCTGAAAAGGAACTGCCAATAATCACCGATTTCTTGCCTACTGTGTACAAGTCGATACACTGCGTGTGAACAGCACAGAATCGGCTGCGCCGGGAGGTCGCGGGATGCGGGTGTGGCTGGTGTCAGTCATGGTTGGACCTGTGTGTTGTGTCGAGATGGGTTCATGGTAAAGGAGCAGATGATACGGAGCTTGCATTAAGTTGCTGAGAGCCGGACGGGCGGTTGCGTCAGAGCATCAGTCGCTCATCAACGATGCATCTAAAGGTGAGAAAAGTTTCACCGATAAGTTCCTAGTAAGCCAAGCCCTCGATAAATTTAAGGCAAAGACACGAATGGATCTCTCCCGTCCACAGGGGATTCCGCATGTTGAGATTTTCTTGGCTATGTTGGAGTCGCAGCATAAAGCTGTGCTTGAAGCACAACCGATCATCAACAAGCAAGGAATCGCCTTTTGGGGGTTCGTTCTGTCGGTTTTCGCCAGAAAAACGGGACAGACGCTCTTTGCGATAACTCGGATCGAACTCAAGCTGACGGGCATCGACCACCGCTTCTCTGGGAATAAGCCGGATGGCTTCGAGGCGGAGGTTTTTCGTATGTTCGCCGACCCACGCCATCCAAAGGGGCAGCGGTATGCGAACGTGACGATGTTGAACGGAAACCCGGTTATGCGCGTCATGGATCCAGAATATGTCAGCGCGACCTGTCTCACATGCCATGGCGGTCCTAAAGGCGAACGGGACATGAGTGGAATGAAAAAGGAAGGATGGAAAGAAGGAGAACTCGCAGGCGCGATCAGTGTGGTCTTGCCGTTGTGCTAGGCGCTTCTTCGATCCGTCGAGAGAGGAGAACGGTTTCATGAGTAAGATTGTGGTGATCGATGATTCCCAGGCTGAGCTTCAACTCATCGAGTCATATTTGCAGGCGGCCCACCATACGGTCGTGACATTCTCAAGCACGGACAAACTCGAAGAGAAGATAGTGGCGGAACAGCCTGATCTGATCGTCATGGATGTCGTGATGCCTGGCCGAAATGGGTTTCAAGCCTGCCGAGATTTGAAGAACGATACCCGTTTCAATCGCATTCCCATCGTGCTCTGCACATCGAAGGGCCAGGAGAGCGACAAGTTTTGGGGGCAACAGCAAGGGGCGAACGGGCATGTCGTCAAGCCCTTCAAATCTGAAGAATTGCTGCAAGCCGTGAAACGTGCACTTGGTTGAGTATTTGGAGGCGCAGGGACCGAGGAATGATGGAATTGCCATGTGATCTACCACAACTCACATCCGACGTTGAAACAGAACAAGCCAAAGTATCAGGTGTTTTGAGGGTGTGCCTCATTATGATAGGAGGAGAACTATTCGCCATCGATCTTCGTCAAGTCCGCGAAGTCTGTGAGCTTGAGTCGGTAACACCGGTGCCTGGAATGCCGACATCTCTGGTAGGCGTGGCCAATCTCCGCGGGACCATCGTCCCGTTGGCAGATTTGAGACAGTCTTTAGGCGGATCGTTATCCACGACTCCTCGATATGCCATCGTGGTGCGGCACGAAGCTCATCAGATCGGTTTGCTGATCGATGAGGTCCCTGAAATTCGAGCGATCTATCCTGAAGATATGTTGGACTCCTCAGGGTTAAGTGTAAACGGTGGGCGTCCCTTTCTATCAAGACTGGTTAGAGTGGAAGATCGTGTGAGCGGGATGCTGGAGATTCCCTCACTGTTAGCGTCTGTTGAAGAATCATCCACGGATGGGAACAGGTCGGAGAGTCGGTAAATGAACACAACGACTCCCGGACAGCTCCATGTGGTCGAGAGCGTTGAGGAGGAAGGACGTTATGCCAAGGTATAGCAAGCCGACGGCTAAGCCGACAACTTCGTGGTTCCAAAACCTGAAGACTTTGCCCAAGTTGATTCTCGGCTTCACCGCCGTGAGCGTCATCATGGTCTCTGTCGGTCTGGTCGGTTTAATGGGGCTTCATAAACTCAAAGGCGAGTTGCAATTGATTTACAACGGGTCGACCCTGGCGCTGTCGAACGTTGGAATTAGCAGTAGTAACTTAGGACTGTATCATAATGCGCTTCTGAATGTGGGGAGGCAAACTCGTAAAAGCGACTATGAAGAGGCGCTCGGTCCGCTTGCTGAGCTCCAACGACAGACCCTTGCTCCACTTGAGGTGCTTCAGTCATCCCAACTCCACGAATCGTCGACTGGACGCAATGAAAGTAAGGATCTTGCAGGGCTTCATCAAGCGTTGCGCGAGTATTTTACAGCAGCAGAAGGTGTGGCCGGGGCGTTCGGTGATAGTTTTGGCTCTTCACTGACCGATGAGCAGAAGCAAGGCATGCGTGATCTTGGGCAGTCCACGTTGTCCGTCGAAGTCGCGAACAAGTATGGGACTGCAACGTTACGGGTGCGCGAGCTTATGACAACGATTCGAGAAGTCGCGAAGGAGCTCAACGACAGTGGGCAAGCCGAGGCCTCGTATCGAACCAACATTGTATTTATGGGAGCCGTGTTGGCGTTGGTTCTGGCCGGTGCGATCGGATACTTTCTTGCGCGCAACATCGCTCGAAACATCGTTCATGTGGCCGATGTCGCTCAGCAAGCCGCAGCGGGGAATCTTCAAGCTCGAGCTCGGCTGGAGAGCGACGATGAGGTCGGTCATATGGCGAAAGCGTTCAACTCCATGCTTGACAGAATCACGAGCCTCGTGTCGACGGAGGAAGAGCGGGACACGATGCAAAAGCGTCTGGTTCAATTTCTTGTCCTCGTGTCCGATGTCGGTAAGGGCGATTTGACCAAACGTGGTGAAGTGACGGCTGACATGTTTGGGAATCTTGCGGACGGGTTCAACCTCATGATTCAACGATTCGCCCAGCTGATGAAGCAGGTGAGGGAATCGGCAGAACGCGTAAACCGCTCTGCCGGTGCGTTGCGAGAAAATGCCGGGCAGATGGCGGGAACTGCGAAGCACCAAGCAGATGAGTCGATGAGGACGCTCGGTGCGGTCGAACAATTGGCTGCCTCGATGAGACAGGTCGCTGAAACTGCAGAAGCCTCATCGGATTCTGCACGGCAGGTCTTGAAAGCGACAGAAGATGGTCGAGTCGCAGTACAGGAAACTGTGCGAGACATGCAGCGGATTCGATCCGCGGTTCAACGGATGTCGAAGCAGGTCAAAGCACTTGGAGACCGCTCATTGGAGATCTCGCAGATCGTCTCAACCATTCGTGACATCGCCAACCAGACCAATCTTCTCGCGTTAAATGCGGCGATTGAAGCCGCCGGTGCGGGCGAAGCCGGCGCACGATTTGCCGTCGTCGCCGATCAGGTCCGTAAGCTGGCAGAGAGTTCGACGCAAGCGACGCGAGAGATCGCCGATCTGGTCAAGGTCATTCAGAGTGAGACGCAACACGCGGTTGTCGCGATGGAGCATGAAACACAGGCGGTGGAAGCGGGGTCGGCCTCCGCGCTTCGTACCGGTGATGTGTTTAAGGAGATTTCGACGATTGCGGAACGGTCTGCGGAACTTGCTCAAAGTATTGCTTCAGCTGCGGTCAACCAAACTGCATCCACGGATCAAGTGGGCCGCTCAATCAAAGATTTTACCGGCGGTGCCGTGGCGACACAAAAGGCGACAGACTCGGCTCGTGCAACGGTAGAGGACATGGTGAAGCTGGCTGAAAGTCTGACGGCGTCCGTCGCTCAATTCAAGTTGGCCTGATTGATCAGGATCTGCACGACACCTCTTTCCCAGTGTTAAGGCAAGCCGATGGGATCGGAATCCAATCAGACTGATTTAGTTCGCGTCTTCGTCTCGGAAGCTTCAGACGGACTCAGGACGTTGGCAGAAGCACTACAGGCTGAGAGCGACTCGGTCCCTGCTCCTCAAGTACTCCACGACCAGTACATCATTGCCCACCGTATTCGAGGCGCAGCGGCGCTATATGGATACGAAGGGGTATCTCGAGTGTCTGAACAGCTTGAAGCGATTCTTGAGCAGGCTATTGAAACTTTCCCTTCTGATTGGCCAAGGGTGGTTACGGCCATGAGAGAAGCCGTCAAGGATCTGAGAACTCTTGTGACATTAATTAGCCAGGGTGACAGTGAAGATGAAGCCCTAGTCCGGCATTCTTTGGCGTCTCTGGAGAGCCTACAGGACTCGTCGAAGACCTTGTCGTTGGCCCTTCCAGACTATGTGAATCCGACCCTTGATCCGGAAATTCTGTCGTACTTCATTCCCGAAGCGGAGGAGTATCTCGACACCATCGATGAGTTGATCCGTATCCTTAGCGGTAACCTAGAAGACGAAGATGCGATCTATCGGCTGTTTCGTGCCACGCATACTCTCAAGGGCTCAGCCTACACGGTCGGCTTCCAAGTCATTGGAGACATTTCTCGACCCATGGAAGACTGCATGATTGCGGTCAGGGAAAAACGTCTTCGCCTAGGCCAAACGCTTCTCGACATGATGGCTGCGGCTATTGGGATGATGCGTCTCATTATTCAACCGGATCACGTGAACGTGCCGCGACTGCCGCAGGATGTACCAGTTCTTATCCAGCGACTCACCCAGACATGTGAGAGTGCCGTGGTGGTTGCTTCAGAGGAAACTGAGCCTCCGAGCACTGAAATGACTGATTCGAGATCAGTCCAGAGCGAGCCCGTTGTCAGTATAGAAATGCCCCCCACGGACTTGTCTGACGAATATCTGATCCCCGATCTAGATCCGGAAGTGCTGTCTTACTTCGTTCCTGAAGCCCAGGAGTATCTTGAGCTATTGGAGGCCAATCTCCTGCGGTTGGACAAGGACTCTCAGAACAAGGAATTGATCAACCAGCTCTTTCGCACTGCGCACACCTTGAAAGGATCGGCGTACACTGTCGGGTTTCGATCAATAGGTGATCTTGTCCATCATGTTGAAGACTTTATGGGTGCGGTGCGGGACGGTCGCCTCAGCGTGTTGCCTGGGCATACGGATCTGATGCTAGGTGCAATCGATGTCGTACGTGTGCTGATGCGGAGAGATCTCAGCGTGGTCGATGGTACGAGGCAACGATTCGATGCGGCTCGGTCAGAGTTGAAACGGTTAGATCAAGGCGTGCCCGTTGAAGCGACATCGGCACAACGCTCACCTGAGATGTCCGAGGCTAGTGCCCCACCGCAAGGTCGACGGGAGGAGCTTCATGGCCAGGACAAATCCCAGGATGGCAAGACGGGTGAAGATCGCGAAGTCATCCGTGTCAGTTATGCGCGACTCGAGCGACTGATGAACCTCGTCGGAGAGTTGGTTATCGGGCACGGTCGATTAGAACAACGCCTACGAGTATTGGAACAACTGTCGCAACAGGTATTGGCATTTAAGGCCCGTTTGGTGGAGGCCGTCCAATCCTTCGCTGATAAACACACCTTTACCTATCAGGAGACACCGAGCAGTTCGACATCATCCCCAGGGCAACCCATTCCGGCATTCGGCGATTTTGGTAGTCTGGAACTCGATAAGTACGATGACTTTAACATTCTCGCTCGACGGATCGGAGAAGTCACGGCTGACATCAATGAGTCGATGTCGCAGCTCGATGGGTCCATTCGACGATCGCATGAGGATATGAGCCAGCTGCAACAGTTGACCCTCTTAATGAGAGATGAAGTTGCACGTGCCCGTATGGTTCCGATCGGTACTCCGTTTACCAGGTTCCGGCGAGCGATTCGGGAAATTGCTCGTGCATCGAACAAAGAAGTGTCCCTGGTTACCTCAGGTGAGCAGACAGAGGTTGATACTGGGGTAGTAGAGCGGTTGGTGGACCCCTTGGTGCATCTAGTTAGAAATTCGGTTTATCACGGTATTGAACCAGCAGCCGATCGAGTGGCTAAGGGCAAACCGGCTGTCGGCACGGTCTACTTGCATGCGGCGCATCGTGGTAATTCCGTCATCATCGAGGTTGAAGATGATGGGGCAGGGTTGGATTTAACAAAGATACGGGCAAAAGCCATCAAAATGGGAGTGGCTGATCCAGTCAAGCTACTCACCATGTCGGATGAGGAAGCGCTGCAATTGATTTTCTTACCTGGGTTTTCGACCGCTGAAAAGGTGGGAGATCAGGCGGGACGAGGTGTGGGATTGGATGTTGTCAAGCGGGTGATCGAGGAGATGAATGGGCAAATCGAGGTAGAGTCTGTGTCTGGAGTTGGGACCAAGTTCACCTTACATCTTCCACTCACGTTGCTCATTGCGACCGCCTTGTTGGTCCGTGCGGGGACCGAACGGTATGCGATTCCTCTGCTCAATATACATGAAGTGACGATGCCAACAGCTTCCGCAATGCGAGCAGAAGACGGGCGTACGTTGTTGCAGGTCGCTGAACAAGCCATTGAAGTTCAATCTCTGTACCATTTGCTCCGGAGGGAAGCCGGAAGCGTCGATTGGACGATGCCGGTGGTGATTGTTCGGACGCCAATGGGCCTGATGGGGTTGGCTGTCGATGAACTGTTGGGTCGGCAAGAGATTGTCATCAAGTCGCTGGGAATGCTCAAACCGCTGGAGCGTTCTTGTTTTGGAGGAGCGACGATCGATCCCGAGGGACGAGTCCTGTTAGTCCTTGATCCAGCACGCCTGATCTCACGAGAGGCTAAGGATTCTGAGGCCCAGACAGTTTTGGCAAAGTCCACCGTTCGGCATGAAGAAATATTGCCTGATGAGACGGTGGCGAATGAACGTCATGACGCGCGCCTGTTGCTTGTCGATGATTCGCTGAGTATTCGCAAGTTCGTCGGAAAAATGTTGGAGTCAGCAGGATATCAGATCGACACGGCGGTAGATGGGGAAGATGGATTACGGAAAGCTTCAGTGGCCGGCTATCGAATGATTCTCACTGATCTTGAGATGCCGAAGCTGAATGGGTTCGAGGTCATCCAAGCTCTCAGGAGCCGTCCGGAGACGAAACACACCCCCATCGTGGTGATGACGACACGTGCTGGGGACAAGCACAGACAGATGGCGCTCTCTATCGGCGCGAACGCATACATTGCAAAACCGGTCGAAGAACGCGTGTTGCTGCAAGAAATTGAACGATGGGTTGGTCGGGCACCTGTATCTAGAAGGTAACCTTGCGGAAATATTCGTATTAATTGACGAAATATGGGTTGTTGCAGAGAATGCCAATGAGAGTGCTCACATGAGCAGCCAGGAACAGGGGGCATCAGCTCCATCAGCATCCTGTTTACGGCGGTTTCTCATTGTCACGATCAGTGGAAGGTATTTGGCATTGGACGCCGGATCCGTCGAAGGGGTACTGACCATCAAAGAGTCGGAAAGTGGTGAAGATCCAGCGATTCAAAGTGTCGTCGATAGGACGGTCTCTCTTGTTATGCAACTAGGCAGTTCTGACGTTCCAACACAGCCGACTACTCGAGTGGTGCTACTCACAGATCGAGAAATGCGAGGTAGCATTCGAGTCAGCGATGTCCATGGAATCTTAGAAATTCAGCAGTCTCAGATCCTACCACTGCCCCCACAATTCAGCGGTGTTGAGCGACACTGGTATCGAGGCATGATCCTATTTGAGAAAAGCATTGCCATGATCCTCAATCCGACGTGGGTGCTTGAGATAGATGGGGAGTTCGATGCCGGTCAAGAGCGGGAAACTCCTCGTTCATCAGTGGATGCTTGGGTGATTGGTGTGAGTGATGGCCGAACATGCTGAGGGCGGGAGAGAATGGGCAGAGAGAAGCAAAGCATTCACCATGGAATTGTGTAGTTTTTTCAATAGGTGGTCGGCGGCTGGCGGTGAAGACGTTGGAAGTAGCCGGCATTTCGCCATGGAAACAATCCATTCCGGTTGGCAGTCGCACACCTTTTATCACATCGATTGTTCGGCAGGACCAGGCTGTTCTTCCGGTATTCGATCTGGCTTCATTTCTGCGTCTTCGTGTGGAGGGAAACCATCCCCTCTGTCTCAGGATAAAACATCCTTTGGGAGATATGGTGATGTGCATCGATGAGGAGATGCCGGTCCTTCACACATTAGAACCCGCCACCATTCAGGCCTATCGGGGGAAGGACATGTCGGCTGAAGGAAGTTATGCCAACGGACTTGATGAGATACCGATTCTCGCCATATCACAACTCGGATCGTGTATGAAATGATTCTTCAAGAGACCTAGAAAGACGAAAGGTGCAGGCATGCCGAAGATCCTGATAGCCGATGACAGCATCGCAGTGCGAAAAGTCGCCGAACGACTGTTAACTGAGGCTGGGCTTGGTGTTACGCTTGCGGCAAATGGCGAGGAAGCCTTGGCCTGCCTGGCAAAGGAGCGACCGGATCTCGTCATCTCTGATGTTATTATGCCAGACAAGAGTGGATACGAGGTGTGCGCGTTTGTCCGGGGAAATCCAGCCCTTGCCACAACTCCGGTCCTCTTGATCTCTGGTATCGTCAATGATGAAGTGACCAAGCAGGCCGAGTCCTGTCGAGCAGATGGTGTGTTGAAGAAGCCGTTCCAAGGCACATCGTTGAAAGACCGTGTGCTCGAACTGATAGCAAAACGACAAGAAGCGATACCAGGATCGCCCGTAGCCACTCCACCTGCATCTGAGCACATGCCGGGATCCGTTAAAAAGACTCCCACGATATCGATCCACCAGCAAGACAACATGAGTCAGAGCGTCGGCAAGCTCAAGGACATTGAAAACCAGCTTCAGACGGAACGGGCCCGATCCGACGAATTGACCAAACAATTATCCGAAGCGATGGAGCAGCTGGTGCGAGCCAAAGATAGCGAAGCGCAGTTGGCCACAGCGCAGCAGCGTGTCAGTGATCTTGAAGCACAAGTCGCGAGACTGGAACCACAGTCCATGCGAATTTCAGAACTGGAAGCTTTGCTCAAGGCAGAACAGGACCAAGTAAGGACGCTCAAGGAGGACGCTCTAAGCTTGCAAAAGACTGCCGGACGCATTGCAGAATTGGAATCTACTCTCATTGCTGAACGGGCGGCTGCGGAGGAACTGGTCCAACAGCTTGCTGACTCGGAAAAGATCTCGGCACAGGCTCAGGATGCTGAAGGGCGACTCCGCAGTGAGCAAAAGCAGGTGGCTGAACTCCAGGAGAGAATCAAGACGCTCGAAACCGAGCTCGCGTCTGAACAGCACGAGCACAACGAAGCGGTGGGACGATTGCAGGAAGCGGAAAAAACTGCGACCAAAGTGCAAGAACTGGAAGGACTTCTGGTGGCTGAGCGCGAGCGTAACGGAGTATTTGCTAGGCAGGTAGTTGAAGCCGAGCAGGCAGCTGAGAATGCAACTAGACGATTTGAAGAAATGGCCAGAAAATTGGGCGAAATCGCTGGGTTGGCCTCGCAACTTGGAAATGGGAAAGGACAGCCCTGATGTAACCAGTCGAAGTCGTGAGATGATCGTGTTACTGGTGATTGGACGATGCCGATGTCTGTTGAAACCGAAGATGCCTTTCAGAAAGAATTGGTTGAACTGTTCGTTCAAGAAGCACAGGAGTGGCTTCAGCAGATTCATGTAGCTCTCGATGAACTTCAACAGGCGCCCCCTGCGGAACGCCATCGCTCCTTGGCCCAGACGATCAAGGTCGGCATCACGAACCTTGGCGGGTCTGCGGCGACCATTAATCTGAGTGATGTTGAACGAGCAAGTTTTTCAGCTCTGCCCTTTATCGAAGCTGTTCAGGAGCCGAGCGCACGAATTTCGGCCGATGATTTCCTCGCACTCTGTAAACAGTTGGGGCACATTCATGGAACGCTGACACGAGCAACTGGTGCCGCCTTTGACACCGAGGCTGCCCAAGCCTCTGCTGACAGTGCCCCAACAGCGATTGGCACGAAAGATCTGTTAGCGCTCCTCCGTGGTCTGTATGATCAAGGGCCAGCGACAGGGACCTTTTCTCGCAATTTAGTGCAGACTATAATGGCTCAGACGGAGGGGCTTCTGCAGCGTGGAGTGCAACAATGTAACCTCGGTTCCATACAGGAATTTCTCGACCGATCGGCGGAGGGGGAGCAGGGATTTTTGGAGCTAGCTCGCCAGGAAGTCCCTCATCTATCCACCATCCTTCAGGCGCTGAGGAACGGCAGCGCCCTCTCAGATGTACCGTCATCCCATCTACAGAACGCTGTAGAGCGCGTTGCACAGTTGTTGTCCGCAGCTCAACAGATCAATTCCTCCCATACCATGATGTTTTTCATGGGTCTCCATAGTTTTCTCGAGATTGTGATGGACCGCCGCGTGCCGGTTGAGCCCAAACGATACGAGGCAGTCCAATCTCGCCTGGTTCAAAGCATCAGCAGCCTCGAGGAATGGGCGCAATGCGGACAGGCGGAACGCGCAGCCATACAGCGTGTGTTGCCAAGTTGAATGCGTTTGTGGCGACACTCGATGGGGCCGTGTGACGGAAAAGAGTGAGGCAGGCTAGTGTCGCTGATTGACGCTGTTGGCGAGCGGTATGCGATCCAGCATTTGACATATGAGCCACACTGGCGGTTGCAGCTGCGCCCGTTTGAAAACGTGCCGGACCCAACATTCTACGTTCCATCGGCCAAGCACGAAGCTGCCATGGCGCGCATGCTGTACGGAATTCATACCCGAAAAGGAATTGTCATGCTGACTGGCGAGATCGGGAGTGGTAAGACGCTCCTGAGTCGTGCGGTCATTCTGAAGCTTCCTCGATCTCGGTATGAGATCGGCCTCCTGTCCAACCCGACCATCCCAGGAAATGAATTCCTCAGCGAGATTTTGTTTCAGCTCGGTTTGGACTCAGGCGGATCCAGAGGCGAGCAGCTACGCCGATTAAACGACCAACTACTGGCCAATTACAAGCAAGGCATCGATACCGTCGTAGTGGTGGATGAAGCACAGGCGATTGAGCACGAGCGCTTGTTCGAGGAGCTGCGACTCCTGAGCAATTTCCAGCTGAACGACCGGTTTCTCATGACACTGGTGCTCGTTGGTCAACCGGAACTCCGCGATCGTATCGCGCATATTCCACAACTCGCGCAGCGTGTGGCCATTCATCACCATATCGACCGGCTCAATCGTGCCGAGACGAAAGCGTACATCGTAGCGCACTTGACTGTTGCCGGTTGTATTCAGCTGATCTTTTCGTCGGTTGAGATTCCCTCAATTTTCAAACGGACTGGCGGAGTCTGCCGTTTAATTAACTCACTGTGTGACTTATCTCTCTACTTTGGGAGCGTCGCGAAAGTCTGTCAGATCAGGCGAGCATTGGTTGAACGGGTTGCGGGAAACATGTTGTGCCGACATGACAGCAGCGGCTCAGGGGTATGCTCGTGAAAGACTGGTACTCTCAGTCAGAACAGGCCTTGAACGAGATTGCGATTGCCCTGCAAGGTCAGCACGCTTTTGCGTTGCACTCGCTTGAGCAGCTTGCGACAGATCTGGTCCTGTCTTTACAGCAGAATGATGAACTCGTCGTTGAAGCCTTATCCGGACGCTCAGGCTCACCCTTGATTACCAACTTGATCAATGTGGCCATACTCGGAACCAAGGTAGGGATCGGGCTGGGGTACTATGGAGAAGAGCTGCATCGATTGGCGCTCACGGGGCTCGTACATGATATCGGGCTATTTGCGGTACCGAACACGTTGATCACCAAGAGCGGCCGGTTGACTCAGGAGGAGCGGGCGGTGATCGAACAGCATCCGGAGTTCGGCTATCGAGTCATCGAACAATGTGGTCCAGACTATCACTGGCTTGCGCGATTAATACGTCAGGTTCATGAACGATTTAACGGTCAGGGATATCCTAATCGACTCAAGGGCCGAGAGATAAACGAGATGGCTCAGATTTGTGGAGTCGTGGATGTATTCGACGCACTGGTCAGCGAACGACCCTATCGCCGCCAGCTGCTTCCCCATGAAGCCGTTAAAGAGCTCCTGGTTGCCGAGAGAGCGACTTTCCCACGAGAGATTCTCAAGGCCCTTGTCGAGCAATTGTCGGTATACCCACTCGGGACGATTGTCCGGTTGACGACCGGAGACACCGGCATTGTGGCCAAGGTGAATAGCCGCTATCCTCTTCGTCCAGTGGTCCGGGTTGATGAGGCGCGAGGGAATAAGGACTCGGAGGAGCGTGAGATTGATCTGAGCGTCACTCCTCTGATCTCGGTGGTTGAGACGGTCAATCCCCCTGCAGTTGGCCGCGTCAAATTTGCCGATCACTCATATCCGGTCCAGAAGTCGGCTTCCAAGACGGTTGTTTCCGATTCCTTTACGGCTCTTCTCGAAAGGCTTGATGCGATCACGTCAACTATGCAAGGAGTGGTTTCAAGCCGTTGTGCTGCAATGAAAGAATCTGGAGCAGACATCATCCCCCCTCATTCGGCGACGAAACCATTGTCCCATCCACCGGATTGACGTACTGTTCTCATCTCTAGCGAGACCGTTGAGATGTGAATATGCTCGCGCCTTAACCCTCCCGCCAGAGGTGCTTGGCAACGATTACCTGCCTTAATAGTGATTGTGTCCCAGTTTATCGTAGACTTGTAAGCCCTGAACCAATTCTCAGGGAGTTATGATCGATTGTTGTGTATAGAGGGAATGCGGGAACCGGCGTATGCTGA
>CAZJOQ010000026.1:0-27822 GCA_964547625.1 uncultured Nitrospira sp. | reverse complement strand
TCAGCAGTGCTGGGTTGCAGGCAAAATTGATGAGAAGTCCGACAGGCTGCTAGGTCACTCCGAGATGGAAACCCAGTGCCGGGTGGAATGTGAGGGCATAGATTGCCAGTGGCAGGAACCTTCCATTTACGGTATTGTTAGGATTCATTCGATGCGGTCGACCATATGATAGCCATCGTCGATTATGGAATGGGGAATTTGCGTAGTGTCTCCAAGGCCTTTGAGGCAGTGGGGCACCAGGCGATTGTGACACGCGATGCATCCTCGATTCAGAATGCCAGCCATGTGGTGTTGCCGGGTGTCGGGGCGTTTGGAGACTGTATGGCGAACCTCAAGCAGTATCAATTAATTGAGCCCATCAAGGCAGCGATTCAGTCAGGAAAGCCGTTCCTGGGGATCTGCCTGGGATTTCAACTCTTGTTTACAGAAAGCGAAGAGTTTGGACGCCATGAGGGCCTGGACATTTTCCCCGGCAAAGTTCGAGCCTTTTCGAAGGATCGCACTCTGAAGGTTCCACATATGGGCTGGAATCAGGTCAATGTCAAACGGCCTTGCCCGCTTTTCGAAGAGATCGCCGATGGGGCGGATTGGTACTTCGTCCATTCTTTTTTCGTAGATCCACAGGATAAGCAGATCACCGCCACGATGACGACCTACGGAATGCCCTTTACCTCAAGCATTTGGAAGGACAATGTGGTGGCGTGCCAATTCCATCCGGAGAAGAGTCAGACGGTCGGGTTACAATTCATGAAGAATTTTGGAGCATGGAAGTGAAGATGCCCGGGAGGCAGTTCCGCGCAATCCTGATGATCAGTGCTCTTGCGACCGCAAGTCTTGCGACAGGCTGCAGTGGTGCAAAAGTGGCGACAAAGTCGGCTCCTGAGCTGTCTCGATACCAGGTTCGTTCCATTGCCCTTCTACCGTTTACGTCGATCGCGACGCCTCAAGCCAGAAACAATGACGATTTCTTTATTCCAGTTCCTGATAGTGTCCGCCGGTCCTCTATCTCTATGGGGATTCCACAAGAAGCCGACTCCCTGCCGAAGAAGACTGTGGTGGTGCCGGGATACGCAGCCGAAAAAGTAACAGGGTTGTTCTGGGGGCATCTTCAGGACTGGAAAGGCATTCGTGTGCTATCTCCAGGCGAGTCAGCGCGAGTCTTTATAGGGAATGGTGACTCAACGGAGGGGAAACCAGAGAAAGCCGCGGCAGAAACCGCCAAGCGACTGAAAGTGGATGCCGTCTTGCTGGGTGTCGTGTCTGCTTATCAGGAGCGTGTGGGCGGTCGCCTGGGGGCTAGCCCTTCGGCAACAGTTGGGTTCGAGGCCAAGGTCGTGGCGGCGGATGGGCAAGTCCTTTGGGTTGGGAGGTACTACGAGCAGCAGCGGCCTATGATCGAAGACCTTGTCGGATTTTTGCAACGGTGGGCATTTGTGACGGCGGGGGAACTGGCAGAATACGGCGTCGATGAAGTATTGAAAGAATTTCCGTTCGGGAGGGGAGAGAGGCCGTAAGGTGTTGGTCATTCCTGCCATTGATTTGAAGGATGGGCGCTGTGTCAGGCTACGCCAGGGAGATATGGCGGCCGAGACCGTCTATTCTGACGATGTGACGGAAGTCGCACGCAAGTGGCAAGAGAGTGGAGCGACCTTAATCCACGTCGTGGATTTAAACGGAGCCGTCGACGGTGAGCCTAAAAATTTGGCGCACATCCAGTCCATCATGAGATCGGTCAGCGCCTCCATCCAGATTGGTGGCGGCATCAGAACTCTGGATACGGTCCGGCTGTATCTGAATACCGGTGTATCGCGCGTGGTGCTTGGTACGGCAGCACTTATGAATCGGAGGTTGCTCGAAGACGCCTGTAGGGAATTTCCTCGCCGGGTCCTCCTCGGGCTCGATGCCAAGGATGGCCGAGTAGCGGTTAAAGGCTGGACGGCGGTATCGGAAGTCAAAGCGATAGATCTCTTGCAAGAGCTCTCGGACTGTTCGATCGGGGCGGTAATCTATACCGATATCGCACGAGACGGGATGCTCAATGGACCCAATCTGTCGGCCCTAAAAGAAATCGTTGAATGTTCACCATTCCCGGTGATTGCGTCGGGGGGTATTACCAGATTGGAAGATCTGCGAGCGGTGCAATCCCTCGGTGCCCAGATCGAAGGAGCGATTGTTGGGAAAGCGCTGTACGATGGGAAGTTAGACTATCAGGCGGCCATAACGGCTCTAGACTCTCACTCTTCTACCGGTCGCCATGCTGACTAAACGCATCATTCCATGCCTAGACGTCAAAGAGGGTCGCGTGGTCAAGGGCGTGAGCTTTGTCAATCTTCGCGATGCCGGTGATCCAGTTGAAGCCGCAGCAGGGTACGATCGTGAAGGAGCAGATGAGCTCTGTTTTCTCGATATCTCGGCTTCGCATGAAAATCGGAAGACGATCATTGACGTGGTTGAGCGGACGGCTGCTCGGGTCTTTATGCCGGTGACGGTCGGTGGTGGTGTGGGGATGCTCGACGATATTCGGGCCTTGTTGAATGCCGGAGCCGATAAAGTGAGCATCAATACCGCAGCTGTCAGACGACCTGAGTTTATCAAAGAGGCCGCCCAACGATTCGGTACACAATGCATTGTGGTGGCCATCGATGCCAAGCGATCCACGGCTGGCCGCTGGGAGGTCTTCACGCATGGCGGACGCACTGCAACCGGAGTCGACGTCATTGAATGGGCTGTCCGGATGGAGCAGTACGGTGCGGGGGAGATTTTATTGACTAGTATGGACCAGGATGGCCAGCAGGCGGGCTATGACCTGGATCTAACTGCCACAGTATCAGGAACTCTGTCGATTCCGGTGATTGCGTCGGGTGGAGTCGGGACTCTGGATCATCTATACGATGGTTTTGTAAAGGGGAAAGCCGATGCAGTCTTGGCCGCATCTATTTTCCATTTTCGGACCTATACGATCTCTCAGGCCAAGTCGTACTTGCGGGATCGTGGTGTCCCAGTGCGCGTGGATGCGCTTTCTGGGGTCGCGTGACATGGTGAATCTAGTCACGACAAACCAGCTCAAATTTGATGGACAAGGTCTCCTCCCGGCGGTCATTCAGGATTGGTTCGACGGGACGGTGTTGATGCTCGGGTATATGAACCAAGAGGCACTGGCCAAGACCGTTGCTACCAAGAGAGTCCATTTTTGGAGCAGGTCTCGAAAACAACTGTGGGAAAAAGGAGAAACATCTGGGCATACGCTTCAGATGAAGGAACTATTCATCGACTGTGACGCCGATACCATTCTCGTCAAGGCGCAGCCCGTCGGACCGACCTGCCACACCGGCGAACGAGCCTGTTTCTTTTTCAGGCTGGATGAACAGGGCCAACTCGTTCATGGAAGTTCGCACGACGTTCAAGGTGGAATTCTTGAAAGTGTCCTGCGTACGATTCAAGATCGCCGTTCTCACCCCAAGGTCGGTTCCTATACCTCGAAGTTATTCGATGGTGGCCATGACAAAATTCTCAAAAAAGTGGCGGAAGAAGCCGGAGAAGTTTTATTGGCGTCGAAGGGGGGCAAGAAAGAGGAGATCGTCTACGAAGTGGCCGATTTGTTCTTTCATACACTCATGGTTCTGGGATATCACGACCTCACGCTGCAGGACATCTATGAAGAGTTGGGACGCCGATTCGGAACATCGCGGTTACGGACCGAAAAGTAGAACATCGGCGCTTCTTCAATGCGCATGGACTACCAATCGGAAAATCAATCGGCACATCGTAAGGGTATTCAACCTCGCTTCCTGAGGTCAAAATGAGCGACTGTCTTTTCTGTCAGATCGTGGAGAAAAAGATTCCGGCGAAGCTTGTTCAGGAGGATGAGCACACGGTGGCCTTTGACGACATCAATCCTCAAGCTCCCATTCATACGTTGGTCATCCCCAAACGGCATGTCACAGCCGTGCAAGATTTGGGGTTGGAGGATGAGAGGTTGCTCGCACGGTTGCTGATGAGCTGTACGAAGGTCGCGGCCCTGAAGGGTTTACAGAACTCCGGCTATCGTGTTGTGACAAATACTGGGAGAGATGCAGGGCAAACCGTCTTCCATCTTCACTTTCATGTATTAGGAGGGCGGCATATGAGTTGGCCTCCCGGTTGATGTGATTCCTCAATTGACAGCTTTTCAACGCGTCTGTTAGTCTACACGGTCAACTCTTCTAATAACTTAGCACCGACTCGGCTGCTTATACGAGTAGAGACTCCAGGAGCTGAGACTCTCGTGGGGCAAGGTTTGATTTCCGATGACACGATCGAACGTATTAAGAGCCGGGTGGACATTACCGACATCGTGAATCACCACGTCTCTTTGAGCAAGGCAGGGCAGAATCTCAAAGGGTTGTGTCCCTTCCATCAGGAAAAGACCCCATCCTTTACAGTGAGTCCGTCTAAACAGATCTTCCACTGCTTCGGGTGTGGCGCCGGTGGCAACGTGTTTACTTTTCTTTCACGCCTTACCGGTGCAAGCTTTCCGGAAGTGGTGCGCGATCTCGGACGAACAGTCGGGATTGAGGTAGAAGAGAGAGCTGCGACTTCTGGGCATCAGGCCGTAATGGCACAGACGGTTGAGCGAGTTAATCAGGCAGCAGCCGTTTGGTTTCAGAGGAACCTGAGGGATGAGAGAGCCGGCTCCGAGGTGCGTGAGTATTTAGCACATCGAGGGATCGAGTCGAGCATGGTCGACCAGTTCGGAGTCGGAGTGGCGCCTGCTGAATGGGATGGGCTCTTACGGGCGTTGACCAGCAAGGGATTTTCACAAGGTGATTTAGTGGCAGCCGGTTTGGTGATTGCCCGCACAAACCAGTCGGGATTCTATGACCGGTTCCGAGCCCGTGTGATGTTCACGATTACGGATTTGCGGAAACGTGTGGTGGGATTCGGCGGTCGCGTATTTGGTGATGGGACGCCCAAGTATCTCAACTCGTCAGACACGGTTCTTTTTAAGAAAGGGCAGACGCTGTTTGCGCTCGATCATGCGAGGGAAGCGATTGTACGAACGAAGACGGTCATCGTGGTCGAAGGCTATTTCGATGCGATTGCGCTTCATCAAGCGGGGCTGACGCATACAGTCGCGACATTGGGGACTGCCTTGACATCCGACCATGTGCAAGCGTTGCGGAGATTTGCGTCAAAGGTCGTGTTGTTGTTCGACCCCGATGCCGCCGGGGTGCGAGCGGCACTGAGGGGATTAGATTTGTTTGTGAACAGCGGGCTGGGCGTTAAAGTCGTGACGCTGCCAGCGGGAGAAGACCCCGATACCTATGTTCGGAAGGAAGGTTCTGACGCATTTCTTCGTCTGGAGGAACAGGCCTCAAGTTTGTTGGACTTCGCTCTGGACCAGAGTCTCAAGACGATGGAGTCGAGCACGATCGAAGGGCGGATCCGCAGCGTGGACGAAATTCTTCGCATCCTGCAGAAAAGCGAACATCCGATTGTGCGCGAAGAGCGTCTCAAAGTCGTGGCTGAGCGGCTAGGAATCAATCAATCGCGTTTGATCGAGCGGTATCCTGTCCTCACTCGACAGCAACAGCCTGGTTCAGGACAGTTACACCAAGCAGTCCACGCTGCGCCACTGGAGACGCTGTTTAAGGGCGCACCTGAAGAACGAGACCTAGTAATCCTTCTGCTGCGGGGCAAGCTTTCGGCAGCCGATATACGACGTCTGCGGCCGGAGCAATTCTCAATCGAAGGCTGCCGCAAGCTCGTCGAAGTGGCGCTGACCTATGTGGATCGCGATGGTCGCGTTCAAGTCCAGCCGGTACTGGATCGATTGGTGGATGATCTGGATTGCTGTGCCCTGGTGACGGACTTATCTCTTCGCGACAATCATTTCGATGACGAATCGGAGCATGCAAAGGATTGCCTGGATCGTCTGGATCGCAAGCGATCAGAGAAGGTGATGAGGGCGCTCATTACGAAATTAAAAACGGCCGAGCGGGAAGGTCGAGCCGATGAAGTGGATTTGCTCAACATACAGATCAATGAAATACGGATGCGGAAAGCCTGCACGCCGACCGCCGGTATGGTTTCACTGGTGAAGGAGTAGTCATGCCGAAACAAGAATTGCTCGGTGAAGTAAAGAAACTGATTACAATCGGAAAAGAAAAAGGCTTTCTGACCTATGACGAGCTGAACAGCACCTTGCCGGCCGAAGTGGTGTCGTCAGACCAGTTCGGCAGCATTATGGCGATGTTCGGGGAGATGGACATCGAAATCGTCGAGACGGCTGATGGGGAGCGGGTGCAAAAAGGATCGGAAGGCGAAGTCAGCGAGGACGCAGAAGAGGTCGAGTCTGACTCTGAGGAAGACAACGAGAAAGCGATTGATCTGACACCTGGGGCACTGAGCCGAACCGACGATCCAGTGCGGCTGTACCTTAAAGAAATGGGTAGTGTGGCGCTGCTCAGCCGCGAAGGCGAGATCGAAATCGCGAAACGGATTGAGGACGGTAAGTTCGATATCGCCTCGGTGATCTACGGGATGCCAATGACCATTGACTTCGTCCTGGCGCTTCGAGACCAGCTCAAGAACGGCAAAATCGATGTGCGCGAAATCGTGCCGATTCAGGAGACCGAAGAGGACTTTGAGGAAGAGCAGCAGCCGGTAGAACGGGATTACGAAGAGCTGCGAATTAAGACGTTGGAGGCGTTGAACTCTGTCAGGAAAGTCTCCCTGGCGCTGAAGGGGCTCGCGGAGAAGGGCCGGCATCTCGGTAATGATCCAGTTAAACAAAAGAAGTTCAAGAAGCAGTTCGATGCAATCCGCCAGCAAGTAGTGAATAAGATTGAATCGGTCAATCTCCATGGCGTGTTGAAAGAACGAATGGTACAGCGTGTCCGTGAGCTTGCCCTCCAGATCAGGGCGGCTGAGCGAGAGGCGAACAGTTGCCAACGACGCATCGGAGTGGCCGGAGAAGCAGGGGCAGAGTTGCTGAGAAAGATGTGCCGGAACCGCCAGGACTTCTTGGCCGTCAAGCGGAAGACCGGTGTCTCGGAAGAAGGCTTGCTCGAGATTCGAAGAGTTTATCAAGCCGCGAAAGCGAAGGTGCGGCAACTCGAAACGGAAGAAGCCCTCGCTCCGGCTGAAGAAATCAAGGATGCGGTCAAACACCTCGATATTGCCGAAGAAAAGGTCAAGCGTGGCAAGGCAGAGTTGGTCGAAGCGAATTTGCGGCTCGTGGTCAGCATCGCCAAGAAATATACGAACCGAGGTCTGCAATTCCTCGACTTGATCCAGGAAGGCAACATCGGCCTAATGAAAGCCGTGGACAAATTCGAGTATAGGCGCGGGTATAAGTTCAGCACGTATGCCACGTGGTGGATCAGGCAGGCGATCACTCGGGCCATTGCAGACCAAGCGCGCACGATCCGCATTCCAGTTCACATGATTGAAACCATCAACAAACTTATTCGCACGTCAAGGCATCTTGTGCAGAAGTTGGGACGAGAACCGCTTCCCGAAGAGATCGCCGAGCGCATGGACCTGCCATTGGACAAGGTCCGGAAGATCCTGAAGATCGCGCGTGAGCCTATCTCACTTGAGACTCCGATCGGGGAAGAAGAAGACAGTCACTTGGGAGATTTTATTGAAGACAAGAAGGCAGTGTCTCCATTAGAGGCGGCGATTCGCTACGATTTACAGCGCCAGATCAACAGCGCATTGGAAACGTTGACACCGCGTGAGGAAAAAGTGTTGCGGAAACGGTTCGGCATCGGTGAAGCGACCGATCATACATTGGAAGAAGTTGGCCAGGATTTCGAAGTGACACGCGAGCGCATCAGGCAAATCGAGGCGAAAGCGTTGAGAAAATTGCGGCATCCAAGCCGCAGCAAAAAGCTCAGGAGTTTTGTCGAGAGTTTATAGGTGTTTAACCGATCAAGGTAGCATGATTTGACTCCGCCCGTAGGGTCGGCCTAGAATCTAAGATCGGGTGGAGACGAATGTTGATACGGATGAGGGCGATGGCCGCCATCAAGTAAAGGGCCCTCATTCAGTAAGCGTTTGAGTTCGACTCTTTCGATCGGGCCCATAGCTCAGGTGGTTAGAGCGGCTGACTCATAATCAGCTGGTCCTAGGTTCAAGTCCTAGTGGGCCCACCAGCCGGGCGGGCTTCTCACGCCGTCAATGCGCCGGCATTGACGAAAAGGGCATATTGAATCAAAAACTTTCCCCACTCATCGAATTGCAAAAACTCGATCTCCGGATCATGGAGATCAATGACGCTCGCCGTAAAATTCCCGAACGGCTCCATATTGCTGAATCTCCTTTTCAAGAGGCGACCCAACTCTTGAACGAAACGAAAATCGCCGTCGAGTCTGCTGCCAAAGAACGGCGCGCACACGAAAAGGATCTCGAGGCGCACGAGGCGCATACCGAGAAGATGAAATCACATGCAGCGAACCTGAAGACGAACAAAGAGTATCAGGCACATCTGTTCGAGTTGGAGTTGGCGAACAAGAAGCGGGGAGAGTTTGAAGAGAAGATTCTGTTGTCAATGGACAAGACTGACCAGCTTCAGAAGACCGCCAATGAACTTCAGGACAAGAAGAACGCTCTAGAGAAAGTCTTTGCTCAGGAGAAACACGTGCTGGACGCACAAGACAAGGAGCTTGCGACGGAGCTGGCACAACTCGAAGGTCATTATCGGGAGGCGTCCGCGAAGATCGAGAAGGGTCTACTCGATCGATACAACCAGGCGAAGGCCTCGCGAAAAGATCAACCTCTTGCCCCGGTGCGTGACGGGATCTGCGCCGGGTGTCGCCTTCAAATCCCCCCGCAGCTCATCGCGCAGGTTAAACGCTCCAACGATCTGCATGTCTGCCCCTATTGCCGGCGAATGCTCTACTGGGAAGGTGAGCCGGCGGTGGAAGCACCCTCAGTGCCGAGAGTGAAACCTTCAGACCTTGAAGTTGGAGAATCAGTTTAACGCGGGGGAAAAATCGTTTGCCCCGCGCTTGGTCTCGCACCCGATCAGATTCCAATAGAAAGGCTGCGCCAGCATCCATTCTGATACATCCGTGTCCAATGTGATACGGGTCGCCGCCTAGTCGCCACGCCCCGATCTTCTTTCATGTCCTCCGCAAAATCAATCGGATCGGCTATGTCCTCTGTGAGGCAAGAAGTTTGCCTCATGACAAGAAGAAAAAGTGGTCTTGTACGTTTTCGATTCTTCAGAGACCATTTCCACTGAGGGAGGGATCCAATGAAGTCAAGAAGTTTTAGCAATCATGATAGAGAATCGTACGTAGGATGGACCAAACGCCTGGCCGAGTCTTAACTGGAGCAGCTCGACAATCCTAATGTTTTCGATCGATATCGATGTCATTCCAGAGGTGTGGACATTGAGGAGAAAATCGAAGACTCAGTATTAAGAGTAAGATGGAAAGACGCCCCGCTGTCAGGAGGCAAGCCGTCGGACTTTATAGCGGGGAAATAGGTTTAGGTCAGCCGAGCTAACACAGCCTGGGTAGTTTTAAAGTGCAGTTTTGCCACTGACCCCAATCGTTCCCGTCCGTGTTTCTTGACGATCATCGCCGCCGCGAGCTCAACGGCTGGTGAGGCGCCTTTGGGTAAAGTGGTACCGACTTCGCCGGAGAGGCGCTTCAACCGGATCAGGAATTCAGCACGAGCTAAGATCGAGGCGGCGGCGACGGCCAAGTCGGATTCCGCTTTGGTTCGTTGTTCGAGCGCGATCGTTCGCCCCTTTTCTTGTAAGGCATTCAAGATCAGCCGCTCATCCCCGAATTGATCTGAAATGGCCCGGTCACATGTCACACCCCGTCCCAGTAGATTCTCCAACGCTCTGGCATGCCCCCAAGCGAGCAGGCGATTCAGATTCCTTATCTTGGCATAGAGTTCATTGTATTTTTGTGGCCCAATGGCGATGACGCTGTATGGGCAAATGGTCTTGATGTCGGGAACCATTTCCAGCACTCGCCCGTCCGACAGTTTCTTGCTGTCCCGCACACCCATGAGCTTCAGCTCGCCTTGCGTTGTCGCATCCACGAAGACGGCCGCAATCACGAGCGGGCCGAAGTAGTCGCCCTTCCCTGATTCATCGATGCCGATACGCTCGATCGTGTGAGATGGTTGTGCCGTCATGCCAGATGTGTCGCCCTCTGGAAATTATTCCTAGTGGCGCGGTACTCTACCAACCGGATCCACAACGGTCAATCCATCAGGATCTATCAGGACTGGCTTGGATGGGAGGATTGAAGATGTGTGCGTGGCGATTGAAACGAACAACCATCGTGCTCTGCATGCTCACGGCCACGGTGAGCGTAGCGGGATGTGAGACGAATCCCTATACCGGTCGCAAGCAGTTAGTGATGACGTCCATTGGGCAAGAAATGCAGATGGGGGCCCAAGCGTACAATCAGGTGAAGAGCGACCCCAACATGCGGCCCTCGCAAGATCCTCGTGAGATTGAACCGGTCAAGCGGGTGGCGGCTCGGATTGTCGAGGCGGCGAAACGGTCGAAGTATGCCGAGACGGCGAAGCAGTTTCAGTGGGAAGTGACGGTCATCAAGGACGATAAAACGGCCAACGCCTTTGCGCTGCCTGGCGGCAAAATGGCGGTCTACACCGGTATGTTCCCAATGGCTAAAACGGAGGCCGGATTAGCGGCGGTGATGGGGCATGAGGTCGTGCATGCATTGGCTCGCCATGGGGCGGAGCGGATGAGTCAGGGGCAGGTCGCGAATGTCGGGTTGCAGGTTGTCGGTGCGGCGATCGGACTGAGTGGCGGCAATCCGATGCTGAGCCAGGCGACCATGGCCGCACTTGGCGCGGGAGCGCAGGTCGGCGTTCTGCTTCCATTCAGTCGAAAGCATGAATCGGAGGCGGACCACGTCGGGATTCTGTTGGCGGCTGATGCCGGGTATGATCCTCGCGAGTCGATCGCGCTCTGGGAACGGATGGCAGAGGCGACGAGGGGTGGTGGGCCGTCGGAATTCTTGTCGACCCATCCGAGTCACGACACCCGCATCGATCAATTAAAGAAATGGATGCCGGAGGCGATGGCGATTTATCAGAAGAGGGCTCAGATGCCGGCCAAGCCGTTACCAGAAGTAGGGGGTAACTGAGGGCGCTTGATTCCTTTGATCCGGCGTAACACGGATCTAACAGTCCGCTTGTAACGGACCGGGCTCATTCTTTATACTGGTTCTGCGTGAGTGGAAGATTGGATGGTCGCTCGGTGCCTAGCGCATCGGGAGGAAAGTCCGGACTCCACGGGTAGGGCGCTGGGTAACTCCCAGGCGGAGCAATCCGACACCAGCACCACAGAAATCAAACCGCCGATGGCCAAGGCGATGGGATCCCATCTGGTCGCTGCGGCTCAGGTAAGGGTGAAACGGTGGGGTAAGAGCCCACCGCGGTGGTGGTGACATCACTGGCACGGTAAGCGTCGCTCGGTGCAAGGCCAAATAGGAAGACATGTACCGCGCGCTCTTCACGGGGTGCTGTACACCGACTGGCCCGGTCGAGGTCTTCGGGTAGGTCGCTTGAGGTTCGAGGTAACTCGAATCCCAGAGAAATGATCATCCAGGCAAAGAGGGCAACTTCTTTGCGGGACAGAATCCGGCTTACAGGTCTTCCGCTCACGCTTCTTCTGAAACGCCTCGTGGCCGGTACTCACGGTGATTCACGTGGTGCTGTATTGACGGGTCTTGATGGGGATGTTAGGATCTTAAATCTTTCCCCTTGATTTCAAAGACATTTCTGCATGATGATGCGTCCTTCGCCGGGCGTGTCTTTTTAATATCTGACTACTGTAGGCAGATCGCATCATGCAGTTGCAGGGAGGGTTGTGATGAAACTCACCGGTGCTGAAATCTTCATCGAATGTCTGAAGCGGGAAGGCGTGAAGACCATCTTCGCACTTCCTGGCGGAGTCGTTTTGAAGATTTTCGATTCTCTCCATCAGCAGAAGGACGTTGAAGTGATTTTGACGCGTCATGAACAGGGTGCCGGCCATATGGCCGAAGGGTATGCCAAAGCTACTGGGAAAGCCGGCGTGTGCCTAGTCACGTCAGGTCCAGGCATGACCAATGTCATTACGGCGTTAGCCGATGCCTATATGGATTCTGTCCCTCTGGTCTGTTTCAGCGGCCAAGTTCCCACCAATTTGATCGGGAACGATGCGTTCCAGGAAGCGGACAATGTCGGGTTGAGTCGTCCCTGCACGAAATACAATTTTCTCGTCAAAGACGTGAACGATTTAGCCGGTACGATCAAAGAGGCGTTTTATATTGCGACAACCGGTCGCCCGGGGCCAGTGCTCGTCGACATCCCGAAAGATGTGTCGATGGCCAAAGCAGAATTCACCTATCCGAACTCCGTCTCGATCCGTGGGTACAATCCAACCTACGATGGTAATAAGTGGCAGGTCAAGCAGGCAGCCGAAGCGATCATGAAGGCAAAAAAACCAATTCTCTATGTCGGTGGCGGTGTGGTCTTCTCCGCAGCCTCGCAGGAGCTGATTGAATTAGCGGAGATGACGCAGATCCCTGTGGATATGACGCTGATGGGGCTCGGGGTATTTCCCGGAGAACACCCGCTCTCCATGGGTATGCTCGGGATGCACGGGACGTATCAGGCCAACATGGCCATGCATTATTCCGATTTGGTCATCGCTATCGGCGCACGATTTGATGACCGGGTGACGGGGAAGGTATCGGAATTCTGTCCCTATGCGAAGATTATTCATGTCGATATCGACCCGACATCCATTCGAAAAAACATCCATGTCGATATTCCGATCGTCGGCGATTGCAGGACCGTACTCCGGGAGTTGAATCAGATCTTACGTGCGACGGTCAATGGTGAGCAAAAAGAGCTTAGGAAACCGTGGTGGGATCAGATCAGAGAATGGCAGCAGGCTCATCCCTTGACCTATAAGCAAGAGAAGGATGGGCCGATCAAACCGCAGCAGGTGGTCAAACGGCTGTACGAGCTGACGAAGGACAGAGATCCGATCGTGGCGACCGATGTCGGTCAGCATCAAATGTGGGCCGCACAGTATTTCAAGTTGGCAAAGCCAAACCGATGGCTGACATCAGGCGGCCTTGGCACTATGGGGTTTGGATTCCCTGCCGCAATGGGCGCACAGGCTGCGTTCCGGGATCGGCTGGTACTCTGTATTGCTGGAGACGGCAGTATCCAGATGAATATGCAGGAAATGGCGACGGCCGTGGTGAGTAAGTTGCCGGTGAAGATCATTATCCTGAACAACGGGTTTCACGGCATGGTCCGGCAATGGCAGGATCTCTTCTACGAAGGGCGCTATGCGTCGAGTTATTTGGATACGACGCCGGATTTCGTCAAGTTGGCGGATGCCTACGGAGCCGTGGGATTGCGGGTCAAGAAGGTCGGTGATCTTGACTCGGTGTTGAAAGAGGCCTTATCGACGGACAAACCCGTTATCGTAGATGTACCGACCTATCCCTTTGAAAATTGCTATCCGATGATCCCAGCCGGTGGGTGTAATCATGAGATGATCCTGGAAGATCCGCCGGAGTTGAAGAAGAAACAATCCAGCTCAACCAAGGTTACACCGGAGGATAAAGACACTGTGCTTACGGCATAGAGGAAGTGCTGAACGAGAAGTACTTAGTGCTGAATGATCGGACTCAGCTCTCAGCACTCAAACCTCAATACTCAAAAAGATGGAACACATTATTTCAGTGACTGTTGAAAATAAGTTCGGGGTCCTGTCGCGTGTTGCCGGGCTATTCAGCGGGCGAGGTTTCAACATCGAAAGTTTGTCGGTTGCCCCAACGCTTGATCCCTCCATGTCACAGATGACGATTGTGACGTCCGGTGATGAACGGATCATCGAGCAGATCGTGAAGCAGCTGAACAAGCTCATTGATGTGATAAAAGTCGTGGATCTCAATGAAACGGAGTTTGTCTCGCGGGAGACCGCAATCATCAAGGTCCATACGAAGGACCAGGATCGAGCTGAGGCGCTCAGGATTGTGGACATCTTTCGGGCGAACGTGATTGATTCAACCCCGACGACCTACACGATCGAAGTATCCGGTGATCCCAAGAAGATCGAAGCGATCATCAACCTGCTCCAGCCTCTTGGAATCAAGGATTTGGTCCGCACCGGGCGGGTCGCTGTTGCTCGTGAACCAGTCCGTTCAACTGCTACTCAGGCGAAGAAAGTGGTTCGCGAGTAGTGCCCTGCGGAGTGCAATTCTTTGTTATATACTGACTAGATTTAGTGAAAGGATGCGCCATGAAAATCTACTACGATAAGGACGCTGATCTTCAGCGGATTCGAAGCAAGAAGGTAGCCGTCATCGGCTATGGAAGTCAGGGGCATGCGCATGCGTTGAACATGAAGGAAAGCGGTGTCAGTGTGGTGATCGGGTTGCGCGAAGGAGCGTCTTGGAAAAAAGCTGAGCAGAGCGGACTCAAAGTCATGCCTGTCGTCGATGCGGTTAAAGCTTCCGATGTCGTGATGATTCTGGCTCCTGATGAAGCGCAAGCAGCCATCTACCGGCAGGAAGTCGCGCCGAATCTTAAGCCTGGATCCTATTTGGCATTTGGTCATGGCTTCAATATTCACTTTGGGCAGATTGTGCCGCCGGCTTCCATCAATGTCTTTATGGTGGCGCCCAAAGGGCCTGGGCACCTGGTCCGTTCCGAATATACGAAGGGCAGCGGCGTCCCCTGTCTGCTGGCGATCCATCAGGACCCCAGTGGTACCACGAAGCAGGTCGGATTGGCCTATGCAAGCGCGATCGGCGGAGGACGCGCTGGCGTCATTGAAACGAATTTTCGTGAAGAGACCGAGACCGATCTCTTCGGAGAGCAAGCGGTGCTCTGTGGGGGGCTCACGTCATTGATTCAAGCCGGGTACGAGACCCTGGTCGAAGCCGGCTATTCACCGGAGATGGCTTATTTCGAATGTTTGCACGAAGTGAAACTCATCGTCGATCTCATTTACCAAGGTGGGATTGCGAATATGCGCTACTCCATCAGCACGACCGCGAAGTATGGCGATGTGACCAGAGGCCCGCGTGTCGTCACGGAACAGACCAAGCAGGAAATGAAGAAGATTCTCGATGAGATCCAGACCGGGCGGTTTGCCAAGGAATGGGTCCTTGAGAATCAAGCCAATCGCCCGGTCTACAATGCGCTGCTCGCCAAAGGCGAAGCGCATCCCATTGAGGCGGTCGGATCTCAACTGCGGGCGATGATGCCGTGGCTTAAGAAGGATCAGCTGGTCGATAAAACCAAAAACTGAGGCAATCCCGTGGCGGATCGTGCAGTCGGTATCCCATTTGCTAAAGAAGGAATTCCCTTCATCGCAGCGCCAGCTGGCGTTACACTGTTGGCTGGATGGTTGGGCTGGCCGGTTGTTGCATTTCTTGGAGCCATTGCGACGCTCTTCTCTGCCTGGTTCTTCAGGAATCCAGCCAGAGATGTGCCACAAGGGCGAAATCTTGTCGTTGCTCCCGGCGATGGGAAGGTCATTGCGATTGAGGAGGAGTTCGAACCACGGTACCTGAAGGAGCGCAGCATCAGGGTCACGATCTTTTTGAATGTGTTCAACGTCCACATCAATCGAATGCCCTGTGATGGGGTGATCGAGGATGTCCAGTATCAGCCAGGTCTGTTCATGGTGGCCAGCAAGCCAGAGGCGACATTGAGAAACGAGCAGAACGCTATGATGATCAAGACTCATGAAGGGATTAAGGTGCTGTGCGTTCAAGTGGCAGGATTGATCGCTCGGCGTATCGTGTCTTGGGTCTCTCCGCGGGATCGGGCGATCCGAGGTGAGCGGTTCGGATTGATTCGTTTTGGGTCACGAATGGATACCTTTCTTCCGATCGGGAGCAAGGTTCGTGTGGCGATCGGAGATCGAGTGAAAGGCGGCGAAACGATTGTGGGGGAGTTGCCATGAAAACGGCAGGCTTCAAAAATTCGTTTGGGAAGGAAGGGAAGCGGCGGAAGGCCGCCATGCACCTCATCCCGAATCTGTTTACGACTGGCAATTTGTTTTGCGGAGTGTATGCCATCCTCTCTGTCTTTAACGCCAACTACTTGGAAGCGGCCATTGCGATCCTCGTTGCGATGATTTTTGATGTCCTTGATGGGAAGTCGGCGCGCCTGACCAATAGTACGAGCCAATTCGGTCTGGAGTACGACTCGTTGTCTGATGTGGTGTCGTTCGGCGTCGCACCGGGTCTGTTGATCTATTCCTGGGCGTTGAGCGGACAGGGAACGTTCGGCGTTGCGGTCATGTTTGCCTATGTGGCGATGGGAGCTGTGCGATTAGCACGATTCAACTCCACAGTGGCATTAGCCGACGGGAAATACTTTACGGGGCTTGCGATTCCAGCTGCAGCCGGAGTGGTGGCCTCTCTGGTGGTTTTCGATCATTACATTCTCAAGATGGGAGCGGAAGCCAAGCCGATCGTGGTCTTGATCATGACATTGATGCTAGCGTTCCTGATGGTCAGCACTATCAAGTATCGAAGCTTCAAGGAGCTGAAATTCAAGGGGCACAGACACATCACCTATCTTGTCTGGGGTATTCTCGCGTTGATGATGGTGGCGGCTTTGCCGGCCGTCATGCTCTTTGTCGTATTCGCCGGATACGCATTGATGGGGCCAGTCGAAAAGTTGTTTTGGTTGGTTGCTCCGTCAGCCGGGAAAAAGGCTCTTGGGAAAGCCGATCCATCGCCGATCGAGACAAGATCATAACCGTAAACAGCTGGAGGAACTCCAAAGCCTTGCATGGCTAAGACGAGGAGTAGTAGGCGAACAATCTAGAAGCAGGGTAGTGCATGCCCTATAGAGAGCTGGTGGTTGGTGCAAACCAGCTTAGATTTCGTCGAACTCGCCTCCGAGCCGAATCTCCGAATATGGTCGTAGGAGATCCCGTCTTGTCCTCGTAACGGGCCTAATGAAGGGCCTGAAGGAGACCGAATCGGTTTTCAGGCTAAATCAGGGTGGTACCACGAAGCGCGTGTCGAGCCTTCGTCCCTGTTGGAGTGGGATGAAGGCTTTTGTGTTTTTAAGGCTGATGAAACGGTCGCCGGCATCGTTCTCGGCTCGAAAACGTCCTCAGCGTACTGCAGAAAGTACGCCTCCGGTGTTTTCCTCGCCTGCGGCCTTGCCGAACAACCGTTTTGATCAGCTCGAATAGGAGATGTGATGCGATGGCACGCATGATCAAAATTTTCGATACGACGTTGAGAGACGGCGAACAATCGCCTGGCGCCAGCATGAACGTGGAAGAAAAGGTTATGGTGGCCAAACAGCTGGCAAGGCTCGGAGTCGATATCATTGAAGCAGGATTCGCCTATAGTTCGCCTGGAGATTTCGAGGCAGTCCGGCGGATCGCTCAAGAGGTCGAAGGGCCGACGATCTGCAGTCTTGCGCGAGCGCGTCCGGAGGATATTGACCGGGCCTGGGAAGCCTTGAAAGGGGCCCCAAGCGTACGTATTCATACATTTCTCTCGACGTCAGATATCCACCTCAAACACCAGTTTCGAATGACTCGTGAGCAGGCCAAACAACGTGCAGTCGAAATGGTCCAGCGAGCTCGCGGCTATGTCGATGACGTTGAGTTTTCTCCGATGGATGCCAGTCGTTCGGATCCGTCCTTCCTGTATGAAGTCATCGAGGCGGTTATTGCCGCAGGTGCCGGCACGATCAATATTCCCGACACGGTGGGATATGCCGTTCCTCAGGAATTCGGCACGCTGATCAAGGGAATCTGTAACGAAGTTCCAAATGCCAACCGGGCTGTCCTTTCCGTCCATTGCCACAACGATTTGGGTGTCGCGGTGGGGAACAGTCTGGCGGCTATTATCAATGGCGCCGGCCAAGTGGAATGTACGATCAACGGCATTGGGGAGCGGGCAGGGAATACGTCGCTGGAAGAAATTGTCATGGGGCTCCGGACCAGGAAGGATTTCTATCAAGCCGATACCAGAATCAGGACGGAAGAGATCGCGAAGACCAGCCGCTTGGTCAGCAAGATCACAGGTATGGTTGTACAACCCAATAAAGCGATTGTGGGGGCCAACGCGTTTGCCCATACCTCGGGCATTCACCAAGACGGCTTACTCAAAGACAAGACGACCTACGAAATCATGCGACCAGAATCCATCGGATTGGTTGAGAGCCAGATGGTGATGGGAAAGCTCTCTGGCCGGCATGCTTTTCGTCAGCGCTTGGAAGAGTTGGGATATACGCTCAGTGAGGAAGAGGTGAACCATGCCTTCGAGCGCTTCAAAAAACTTGCTGATCAAAAGAAGGAGATATTCGAAGAAGACCTCGAGGTCATCGTCTCGGAAGAGTTATCGAAGATGGCTGACCGTATCGCGTTGAAGACACTGCATGTCTCAAGCGGGACGAACCAGGTTCCCACCGCTACAGTAGAGCTGGAGGTCGACGGTAGAGCCGTTGCTCAAACCGGAACAGGCGACGGACCGGTGGATGCCGTCTACCGCACGATTGCGGCGATCACGCAGACCAAGAGCAACCTGCTGATGTATGTGGTGAAAGCGATTACCGGTGGGACAGATGCACAGGGCGAAGTTTCGGTGCGCGTTCAAGAGGATGGTCGGACGGTTACCGGTCATGGGGCCGATACCGATATCATTATCGCATCCGCTCGAGCCTATCTCAGCGCCTTGAACAAGCTCGCCTACCTCGCGACGAAACAGGCGCAAGGTGAGCAAAAGGTGAACTTGATTTGACACGAATGCGCACGGTACAGTTTTTACCTGTTTAAACTGCGTTGCTTCCCTGGAAGGGGGCTTGGGCGTGTGGAAGGTTGCATTGGGGGATCGGCCGGAGTTTTTGGCCGGCGACCAGACCCGTTTGCGGGAGATCTTTCATCCAGCGAAGTTTCCTCTCGAACTCGGGTATAGCCTTGCCCACGGAAGATTGAGTCCAGGGCAACGGTCAAAACGACATATCCTGACCTCGTCCGAAGTCTACTATTTTATCGCCGGGCAAGGGCAATTCACAATCAATGACCAGGTCACGCTGATTGAAGCTGGGCTGACGGTCTATGTTCAGCCTGGAGGGGAGCAGTTTCTCGAAAATACGGGAGAAGTCGATATTGAATTCCTATGTCTGGTTGACCCAGCCTGGCGCGAGGAAGATGAAACGGTATTGGAGTAGGCCATAGCGTGATTCACGGGTCGATGGAAGGATCGAAAGGAGAAGCAGTGAAGGCCAAGATAGCGGTGTTAGCCGGCGATGGGGTCGGGCGTGAGATCGTTCCTGAAGCCGTAAAAGTCCTTAAGGTAATCGCGCAGAAATACGGACATACGTTCGAATTTACACCGGCCGATATCGGAGGGCAGGCGCTCGATAAGTTCGGTGTGCCGTTGCCGAACGATACCCTGACGATAGCCAAACAAAGTGACGCAGTCTTATTGGGTGCGGTGGGCGGACCACGGTGGGAGAGTTTGGAATACAGTCTCAGGCCCGAACGGGCGCTCTTGGGAATCCGCGAAGCCCTGGGTCTCTATGCCAATCTGAGGCCGGCAAAGGTCTATGCCAATCTCGTGGATGCCTCCACCTTGAAGCGCGAGGTCGTCGAGGGGATCGATATCCTCGTCATTCGCGAACTCACGGGTGGAATCTACTTCGGAAAGCCAAAAGGCATTGAAAAGCTGCCGAACGGCCAGGAGCGGGGGGTCAATACGGAAGTCTATTCCACGGACGAAGTCCGTCGGATTGCCACGGTTGCGTTCGAAGCGGCCAGGAAACGGCGCAGCAAAGTGACGTCTGTCGACAAGGCCAACGTGCTGGAGTCCTCCGAACTGTGGCGCAAGGTCGTCATCGAAGTCCATGCGTCCTATCCGGACGTTGAGCTGGGGCATATCTATGTCGATAACGCAGCCATGCAATTGGTCAGAAATCCGCGACAATTCGATGTCCTGCTCTGCAACAACATGTTCGGAGACATTCTCAGCGATGAGGCGGCCATGCTCACCGGTTCGATCGGTATGTTGCCTTCAGCCAGCATCGGGGCCAAGGTCGGTCTGTTTGAACCGATTCACGGGAGCGCCCCGGACATTGCAGGCAGAAATATCGCCAACCCCATTGCGACCATCGCATCGGTGGCGATGATGCTGTCGTACGCATTTCAACTTGAGAAAGAAGCTGCGGCCATCGAGCAAGCCATCATCAAAACGCTCGACCTCGGCTATCGCACCAAAGATATCCAGAGCCCAGGTTCCCGGATCGTCGGGACGGTGGAGATGGGCGACGCGATCGTGAAGAACCTCAACGAGTGATCGGTGCCGAGCCATGGCAGCCATTCTTTCCACTTGGCGCATCAATACGTTGGCCGGTACCGGCGAATCCGGATATTCGGGAGACGGCGGGTCCGCAGCGATGGCATGCCTGAACGAACCGAAAGGTGTCGCACTTGATTGTCATGGCCGTGTGTACATAGCGGACTCGGAAAATCACGTCGTTCGAAAAATTGATCGAGTGACTGGGGTCATTTCGACGGTCGCAGGCATGCCAGTCCATGAAGATGAGGATTTGGCCGAGCCGCAAAACATCGCACCAGAGGTTACCGAGGAGGATCCTCTCGACGACAATGGCCTTGCGGAGGCGCGCAGACCATCCTACACCCAACACACGGATTTGAGTGGAACGGTCCGGTATTGGGCGAATGGGACATCATCCATAAAGCGATACGGAGGAGATGGGGGACCAGCGCTGAATGCGCGTCTCAATTTCCCGAGTGCGGTGGCTGTGGGCCGAGAAGGAAATGTCTATATCGCCGATACTAGGAATCATAGAGTCCGGATGGTCGAGGTGGCGACCGGGGTTATTTCAACGTTGGCTGGGACCGGTCAAGCCCGGTTCTCCGGTGACGGCGGGCCTGCCCATCACGCAACTCTCAATGAACCAGTTGCTTTGATCATCGATGAAAACAACCGACTTTATATTGCCGACCAATCCAATCATCGTATACGGGTGGTTGACCTGAACACCGGTCTGATTCAGACCGTCGCTGGAACTGGTGCCGCGACATACGACGGAGATGGGAAGCCCGCGGTTGACGCAGCCCTCGCTGGGCCTGGTGGCCTGACTCTGGCGGATGACCGATTGTACATTGCCGATACCTTCAACGGTCGAATCCGATGCGTCCAACTCTCGTCAGGGCTGATCACCACAGCGGCGGGTGATGGCGCAGCCTATCGGTATGTATCGCCATCCGACCATCCATCCCCAAGTCTTTCACGTCCGACGGGAATTGCGATCGATCAAACCGGTGACCTGGTCTTGACCGATTCAGATAACCATCTCATTCGGCAATTGGATTGGGGATCTGGAATGGCATTTCGCTTGGCAGGGATCGGTACTCCCTCTTATTCCGGCGATGACGGCACTGCAAAAGAAGCAGGTCTATGCTATCCGTTCGGCATTACAGCTGATCGCGATGGATTGCTGTTGGTAGCCGACACCTTTAACCATCGTATTCGTGTGCTGGCCTTGGAGTAGGCGTGTCATGATCAAGAAGAAGTCTGGATACACAGTAGCGATTCTTGGTGCGACCGGCGCAGTCGGGAGGGAAACCCTCGAGATCTTGGAAGAGCGCAAATTCCCGATGACAGACCTGAAGCTCTTCGCGTCCAACCGATCGGCCGGAGAGGTGATGACTTGTCTAGGTAGAGAGTATACGGTTGAGGAGTTGACCGATTCCTCATCCTTTGACGGCATAGATATTGCGTTTATCTCCGCGACCGATGCCATTAGCAGAGAATATGGCCATCGTTTGGGAGCAGCCGGTATTGCCGTGATCGACGATAGCGCCGTGTTTCGTATGGATGATGGGGTTCCTTTGGTGGTTCCGGAGGTGAACGCCTCTGCCTTGCACGACATGCCTTGGGGCATTGTGTCCATTCCGAACTGTACAACCACTCCATTGGTCATGGCGCTCAAGCCGCTTCACGACGCGGCAGGGGTGAAGCGCGTGGTGGTCACAACATTTCAGTCCGTATCAGGCACCGGTGCTGCGGCGATGGATGAGCTCATGGATCAAACGAAAGATTTGTTGGCGTTCCGCGACGTGACGGCCAAAGTCTATCCCTACCAGATCGCATTCAATCTCCTGCCGCACATCGGATCCTTCAGCGAGGCCGGCGACTGCTCGGAAGAAGTCAAAATTGCAAAAGAAACGAGGAAGCTTCTCGGCGCTGCAAACCTTCGGGTCACAGCGACGACGGTGAGAGTGCCTGTACTTCGTTGCCATTCAGAAGCAATCAACGTCGAATTGGAGTGTCCACTGAAGGCTAATGAGGCGCGTGCTGCGCTAGCTGCTATGCCGGGGGTGATTGTGTACGACGATCCAGTGAAGAAGCTGTATCCCATGCCGCTCGACGCAACCGGAAGGGATGAGGTCTACATCGGTCGGGTCCGGGAAGACGAGTCAATTGCAAACGGGCTCAATCTTTGGGTCGTCTCCGATAATCTTCGGAAAGGCGCGGCGCTGAATGCCATTCAGATCGCGGAATGCCTAGTCCAAAACTAGCAGAACGCTCAAACTGTTTGGTAGCAAGGCCGCAATGAGCGAGGATGCGAAGCGCAACCTATTTTTACCCGGCCCACCCATCGCCTGCTGGAAAAATCGTTTACCCACGCCGTACGTTGAGCCTGTGAGCGATGCGAGAACAAAGCTACCGAGCTGTTTCAGCGTTCTGCCGATTGGGGTGAAAGTTGATGCCGGAATGGGCCACCTTTGGCAAGATCTTCATTGGAATCGGGCTCGGAATCTTTGCGCTCGGCCTTCTGTTCCTCCTTGTCGACCGTATTCCCGGTCTCGGACACGTGTTTGGGTGGTTCGGGAAGCTTCCCGGTGATATTTCCATCAAACGAGAGAACTTTAGCTTCTACTTCCCTATCGGGACAAGTATTGTCCTCAGCATTCTTCTAAGTCTGCTATTCTATTTGATAGGATGGCTCTTTCGCAGATAATGGCATCCCCACCTTGGGCCTTCGCCTTTGGATTAGGGCTTTGGCTCGGCTCTATTGCCATACCAGAGGCCCAAGCAGCGCCATCGATTCGCGTTCTGTTGGCTTCGGACGTCCAGCAATTGGAAGTCTTGAGTGATCAGCCCATTTGGGTGACGGATCGGCACAAGGAAGCCTGGTCGTATCGGTCGGCTCTGCGGATCCAGTTTCGTGGTCGGGCCATGCTTCTTAACGGAAAATCGGTAGTGACCGATCAACTGACGTTAAAGGCAGGAAGTCACGACCTGAAGCTTTGGCTTACTCAAAAAAGTAACCGGACCTTGCACCATGCGGGCGATGAAAAAGACTCACTGCAGGTCAGTGGGGCGATCAAACTCATCCGGAGAGGTAAAGGGCTGTACGTCATCAATTACGTTGATTTGGAGGAGTACGTGAAGGGCGTGGTGCCTGCTGAGGTTAACTCGACTTGGCATCTCGAGATGCTCAAAGTGCAGGCAGTCGCTGCAAGATCGTATGCGCTGTATCAACAGATGTTGAGCGCCACTCGTGACTATGATGTGGCGGCCGGGACCCAAGATCAGGTCTATCGTGGGAGACGGGGCCTCGATGCGCGAGTCGCACAAGCAGTGGAGTCTACCCGCGGACTGGTCGTAACGCACAAGGGGGCTCCCATCTATGCTGCGTTCTCCTCGACTGCTGCCGGTGTCACAGAAGACGCGATGAATGTATGGTCCATGGACCTGCCTTATTTGAAAGGCGTAGAATGCCCGTTCGACCTGGAGTCTCCCTTTTATCAATGGAAAACATCCGTTAAGCTCGATGTGCTGGAGAAGACCTTAAGGAAACACGGATTTGCGGTCGGGACAATCCAGTCTATCTCCCCGGTTGCCCATAGTCGCGCTGGGCGAGTGGCGAGGCTGCGGATTGCGCATTCTGAGGGGGAGCTTATCGTTCGAGGAGAGGACCTGCGCAGAGCGGTCGGGTATACAATTGTGCAGAGCACCCAGTTTACAGTCGAGTCTATTGGAGAGGAACTCATTCTTTCCGGCTACGGAGCCGGCCATGCGGTCGGACTCTGCCAGTGGGGCGCGAAAGAGCTGGCTGAGTTGGGGTACTCATTTGCGAGCATTCTTCGCTACTACTATCCCGGGACAGAACTTCAGGACGCATCATTGACCCAGGCCCCTCCTATGCCTCACTCTCTTCTTCCGCCCTCGTAATGCAACTGTCCGACTTCGACTTCCCATTTGACTCTTCGCTCATCGCCGCAGAGCCAATCATGCCGCGGGACCGCGCGAGACTGCTGACCCTCAACCGAAATACGCAGCAACTCACCCATCGCCATGTCGCTGATCTTCCGAATCTGTTGAAGCCAGGCGATCTTGTCGTCGTGAACGACACCAAAGTGTTGGCTGCACGGGTGCCGGGAATCAAGAGGCCGACTGGAAAGCCCGTTGAAGTGTTGTTCGTGAGGGAACTGCGTGAGGGGCGATGGGAAATCATGGTTAAGGGCACCTTCCAAATCGGGCAAGTGATCGAATTCGATCAACACTCCCATGCCACGATCGTCAAGCGAGATGCGGCGGGGACTGAGGCGATCGTAAGGAGCCTGATATCTGTCGATAAACTTCTCGCGGCACGCGGATCTATGCCGCTCCCGCCGTACATCAAGCGCGCGCCGACGGAAAAGGATCACCACTGGTATCAGACGGTTTTTGCTAAACAGGGGGGAGCGATTGCTGCACCGACGGCGGGGCTTCATTTCACCGAAGAGCTTTTGAGACGACTGAACGCATCGGGGATCAAAGTTGCGTCGATCACCCTCCATGTTGGTCCTGGCACGTTCAAGCCGGTGACGACGGAACAAATCGAGGATCATCAGATGGGCGCAGAGCGATTCACAATCAGCGAAGAAGCCGTAAAAGCCATCCAGGAAACCAAACGTGCCGGTGGGCGAATCGTCGCCGTGGGCACTACGGTTGTCAGGACGCTGGAGACTGTGGCGCAAGAAAAGGGGGAGATCGTACCGATGTCCGGCGAGAGCCGACTCTTCATTACCCCAGGGTTTCAGTTCAAGGTCGTCAATGTGCTCATGACAAACTTCCACCTTCCGCGAACTACCTTGTTGATGCTCGTCTCAGCCTTCGCCGGGATCGATCCAATTCGCAGAGCATACGGAGAGGCAGTCAACGAGCAATATCGCTTCTACAGTTACGGCGACGCGATGCTGATCGTTTAGGCGCTAACCAGTCAATTCTCACCATCTGACTTACGAAAAGCAGTAAGAATTCTAGAGCAGCTCTCGCCGGATGGTGATCGGCAGTTTGGCTTTCATGGATTGTTGGAAGGAGACAAGGGCCCGTTGCTGTTTCTGCAACAGCATGTCATCAAACACTCGTTGTTTGGCTTCCACTGCCTTAGTGGGATCGGAATCTTGCGGCCTCGTCATGAGAGATTGGCCTTCCTCAATCTCTGCAGGGGTCAGCGAGACTGAATCCCGCACAATCATTCGAGCTTTATTTGCCAGGACTTCTTGGTGCTGAATCGCTTCAAAGGAGGCCGGTGTCAAATGATTGGCGGCCAGGATCCGCTTGTATAAATCCGGATCGAAAGCCCCATTTTTCTGGAAGACCGGAGTTTGCATAATGACTTCTCGCAAATCCGCTTGGGACACCCTCACGCCCATCTCTTCTGCAGCGATGATCCAGACGCGACTCTCGACGAGTTGCTCGACCACGAACTCCTTGAACTCCTCCTCTTTGAAGTCACTGGTGACATTTTCCTTGTAGATGCGACGCATATTCTCGTAGGTTCGCTTGAATTCATCAAGGGAAACCGTTTGATCTCCAACTTTGGCCACCAGTCCACCGGCGTCTTCTCCGAATCCCCACCAGCCCATCGTGATGACGAAGGCTACGGCCAAACCAATCATGATGGATTTGAGTAACCAGGGATAATTGTGCGCGGCATCCCGAATCGTCTTGATCATCTCAGCCCCTTCCTTCAGAAAAAAGGTAGTCTACTGATGCGCAGGGTGGAAGGCAAGTGCGGTGCATCCATGCCTGGGAAAGCCTCAGAAGCACGCTCCTAGTGCTCGGGTAGCCTCCGCCCATGTCTTGGAAAAGTCTTGAATCGGCTCCACGTGGATGTGAAAAGAAATCAATGAAAAAGATTCGGTCTTTGTTTGTGCAATATGATGCGTTTTGTTATACTTTGCGACACATTAGAAGGAGATCCCTTGATAGGGGAGGGGCCAACCTCGACGACGTCGGCATCACAGGTCTATCCGAAGGCTCATGTCCTGAATCGATTCATCGCGAAGTTGATCGATCTGTTCATCGTGGTCGCCGCAGGTGAAATTGCTCCTCCGGTCGGCTTTCTTTCCGGTCTGGCCTACATCTTGATTGCCGATGGGTTTGCGGGGGGGAAAAGTATCGGCAAACGGTTGGTGGGCTTGCAAGCCATGCGATTGGATGGTCGAGACACCGTCGGTTTCCGAGAATCCATCATTCGGAATCTGCCGCTGGGTGGAGCACAGATCGCATATGCCGTCCCATACATCGGATGGCTCGTGTCTCTGGCCATTTTAGCGTTCGAGAGTTTTTTAATCATTGGGAATGAGCAGGGTCGTCGGTTGGGCGACGAAGTGGCCAGGACCCAAGTATTGGATGCCGGGCAACTCACCGTTCCAGACTAAGTAAGGCATTCGCCAAGCACACCGGTTGGACAGCAGTTCGTCCAGCTAAGATGAAGGGAGAGACGCCGTGGGGTTCCCGGGAGATGTGTTCGGTTGGTTCTCCGACGACCTAGCAATTGACTTAGGTACCGCGACAACCCTCGTGTACGTCCAGGGGAAGGGCATCGTGCTCAACGAACCCTCTGTCGTCGCGGTTGAAAAGAAAAGCGAGAAGGTGCTGGCCGTCGGAGCCGATGCCAAGAAAATGCTCGGACGGACGCCAGGGAATATCGTCGCAGTTCGGCCAATGAAGGAGGGCGTGATCGCCGACTTCGAAATGGCCGAGCAGATGCTGAAACATTTCATCCGAAAAGCTCACAACCGAAGCGCCTTTGTCCGCCCGCGCATCATCATCGGTGTGCCGTCCAGAATTACGCAGGTAGAGCAACGGGCGGTTCGCGATTCCGCTGAGTTGGCTGGGGCCAGAGAAGTCTATTTGATTGAAGAGCCCGTCGCGGCGGCGATCGGGTCTGGACTGCCGATCACCGAACCGTCTGGCAACATGGTGGTCGATGTAGGAGGCGGAACGACGGACATCGCCGTCATTTCCTTGGGCGGGATCGTGTACAGCGAATCCGTCAAAGTCGCCGGGGATCGCATGGACGAAGCGATCATGAACTACATTAAGAAGAAATACAATTTATTGATCGGCGAGCATATGGCGGAGCGAATTAAGTTTGAGATTGGCTCCGCGTATCCATTTGAAGAGCGGAAAACCATGATGATCAAGGGGCGCGATTTGATCTCGGGTATCCCTCGGACGTTGGTTATCGACGACGCGGAGATTCGGGAAGCGTTGCAGGAACCTATTGGGACAATCGTGAATGCCATCAAGATCGCACTAGAAAACACCCCGCCAGAGTTGGCCGGGGATATTATCGATCGCGGGATTGTCTTAACTGGAGGCGGCTCCCTCCTCAAAGGGATGGACACGCGATTCCGCGAGGAAACGAACTTGCCGATCATTACGGTGGACGATCCGCTCACCTCCGTGGTGTTGGGAGTGGGCAAGATTTTGGACGAGCTGGATCTCCTTCGGAAAGTATCGGTCATGTCGCAAGCGAACAACC
>CAZJOQ010000025.1:5782-28113 GCA_964547625.1 uncultured Nitrospira sp. | reverse complement strand
TCGCAGTTTGCCGCACCTCCTTCGCCTCATTACGAAAGGCAATATCAGACAGGCTGCTGGTCGAAGCCAACTGGAATCGCTCCGACGATCATGGGACTTATCACACCTAAGACCGTTGCTGAAAAGATTGCCGACCACCTGCACTATGAATTGTCCCTGGACAGCCTGGTGGTCTTGGCTGAATCGGCTTTGGATGGACAAAACATTCGATCCCGCTCATCTTCCCACTATTCGCGAGGTCGTGGCCAGGATCGGGGGTGCCGACGTGCGCGCTTTTGGTCTGACCTGGGAGGATTGCGAGCAGCTCCTTTCCCAGCTCGGCTCTTCCGCACAAGTCAGCATCGTCGCCCGGTAGTTTCTCCCAGCTTTTTCACGGCTACAGTAGGAATGATTCCGGTTGTTTCAGCCCTCAGGCGCTTACTATGGCGAGCATTGACAAGCGAGGAAACATGCGCAAAAATCCAGCGTGCAACGCTCAATAGCGCCGACCACTGTGCGGTCAGCTTATTCTCTCGCTAGATCTTGCGAACATGCGTACACCCTGCACTTTTCGTACTCGCGGGTAAGAATCACATAACCACTGAGTGGAGAATTCATAATGACCGAACAAATCATCTTTGAGCACAAGGCCGACGATTTTGCATCCAACCCGGAGCCCCGTTGCCCATGCCTATTGCTGTTAGATGTATCTGGCTCGATGCGAGGCAATCCGATTGCCGAACTGAATGCTGGGTTGTCCATATTCAAGGACGAACTTGCGGCAGACGCCTTGGCAATGAAGCGTGTGGAAGTCGGAATTGTGACCTTCGGGCCAGTGCAGATTACCCTACCGTTTCAGAGTGCATCGTCGTTCTATCCGCCAGTCTTGACGGTACAAGGCGATACCCCGATGGGCGCTGCTATCAAAGAGGGCTTGGCTTTGGTACGGCAACGCAAAGATGATTACCGAGCAAACGGAATTTCTTTTTACCGTCCGTGGGTGTTTCTGATTACCGATGGTGGCCCAACGGATGAATGGCAATCTGCTGCTGCCGCCGTACGAGAAGGTGAATCCTCTAAGTCATTTGCTTTCTTCGCGATCGGTGTCCAAGGCGCTAATATGGATATCCTCCAACAGATTAGTGTACGGGAACCGTTGCGATTAGATGGCTTACGGTTCAGAGATTTATTCAGTTGGCTATCGACTTCTTTGCGCTCGGTATCCCGGTCCACGCCAGGCACAGAAGTCCCGTTGCCACCGCCAGGTTGGGCTTCCGTGTGACGTGGCGGGTTGTTGCCGCCTCGGCGGCAGGAACATCCCATGCAGCCACCGGTGCAGAGTGCCAAGATAGTTGTCTTGCCTTAGTTGAAAAGGTTCCTGCCAAGCCACCCCTCCTGACAATCTTTGTTGCCGACGGCGCCGGGAGCGCCATCTATGGGGGAACCGGCGCGGAACTGGCGATTGAAGCAGCCTCGACTTTTGTTGGCCATCACTACGTCCAGACAGAATTCGCTCTTAATCATCATTGGGCGATTGAATGCGTCCAAGCAGTGCGAGAGAGAATCTATGCAGCAGCGGATCAGCAAAATACGAAAGCACGCGACTATGCCTGTACCTTTCTGGGTGTCCTCGCGTCCCCCTTTGCCACCCTGCTAATGCAGATTGGCGACGGGGGAATCGTGGTCGATGTTGGGAATGGGCTAGATGTGCCTATTACACCAATGATGGGTGAATACGCCAATATGACCAACTTTGTAACCGACGAGAACGCGATTGAGGTGCTCGCAGTGGCTGACTTACCAGCCCGCGCCGTTAAAGTAGCGGCCTTCACTGATGGTATTCAGCGGTTGGCCTTGAATATGGCTGCCAACACTGCCCACGAACCATTTTTCACCTCATTCTTTACAGTCTTAGCGACAACGACGGAAACGCAAGAAGATTACCTCCAAACCGAATTGGTGCGATTCTTGAGCAGTCCTGCCGTAAACGAACGGACAGACGACGACAAGACGTTAGCTTTAGCGCACTGGGTTGGCTAGATTCGCCATGACGAAAATTTTCGTCACTGGCACAGGCAAGACAGTTGAACTTGGGCGGGAAATTGGCAAGGGTGGTGAGGGCACTGTCTACGATGTCTCCTCAAACCAGCATTGGGTCGCCAAAATATACAACACGCCCCACTCACCAGATACCGCGAAGCAAGCCAAATTGCATTTCATGGCTATCACTGCAGATAAGGAATTGCTCAGTTATGCAGCGTGGCCCCAAGAAACTCTCCACAAGATCTCCGGCGGTCCAATATTAGGGTTCCTGATGCCCAAGGTCGGCGGGCGCGTGCCGATCCACATGCTCTACAGCCCCGCCCACCGTCGCCAAGACTATCCAGATGCTGCTTGGGATTTTCTACTCTTTGTAGCCCGGAATACCGCGGCGGCTTTTACCGCCATCCACAACCACGGGCACGTGCTAGGCGACGTCAATCAAAGCAATGTGTTGGTCGGATCCGACAGTAAAGTGATGCTAATTGATACCGATTCTTTTCAAATCAATGCCAATGGCACGCTTCACCTATGCAAAGTGGGCGTGGCTCATTTCACGCCTCCGGAACTTCAAGGAGTAGCATCGTTTGATAGGGTGCCTCGCACCAGCAACCACGACAACTTTGGGTTGGCCTTACTAATCTTCCACTTACTCTTTGGCGGGCGGCATCCGTACGCGGGGGTGCCCCTTCGTGCAGATGCAGGGGAGGCATTGGAAAAGGACATTCAAGCCTGTCGCTACGCCTACGCCAGGGATAGCCAACAACGCGGGTTCCAGCCACCCCCGAAATCTATTCCCATCACCATCGTGCCGGACTCCATCGAAGCGATGTTTGCAGCAGCGTTTACCGAGAACGGCACGAGAGGCTGGCGACCCTCCGCTCAACAATGGGTAACCGCTTTGGACGGATTACGAGGCCAGCTAAAGCACTGCTCCACGACCCGAATGCATGTCTATCCCGGTCACTTGGATCGATGCGCGTGGTGCGCGATGGAAGATCATGGGGTTATTTACTTTGTGGATGTGCGAGTGGGAGTTGCCTCCACGGGAACTAGTGGTTTTGTTCTGGCACGGACTTGGGATGCAATTGAGACAGTCCCCACGCCTCCGACCATCCCGATCCCCAATATAGCGTCCTTTGCCGTCACGGCTAACCCGTTACCCTCTGGACTTAGCCGAACAGGAATCAAAACATTCCTACGGATTATAATCGTCAGCGTTACGATCGGGCTCTTCACTGTCATCCCCGGTATGTGGTTTCTTATTCTGGGCATAGCCTTGTGGGTATGGGTGGCTGTCAGTGATCTGGGGGCAGATGAACGAAGAGCCGAAAAAGCCAAACGTCAAGCGGCTCTAGATGCCGCACAGCAAGCGTATAGCCAGATTGTTGCACGCGTTCGGCAACAAACCAGTCCGGAATCATTCAGCAGGAAGAAACAAGAACTAACCCGCTTGGCGGGTGAATACAAGCAGCTACCTGAACGGGAGAAAACCGAGCTTGCCAACCTTCATGGTACGGCCGAGGCCCGGCAGAAGCTTAAATTCTTGGAGCGTTTCTTTATTGATGCTGCAACCATCTCTGGGGTCGGCCCAGCCAAGAAAGCTGCCCTACGGTCATTTGGGATTGAAACGGCAGCGGATGTAACGTGGCATAAGGTCATTGCTGTGAAGGGCTTTGGCGAAGCCCTAACGCAGATCATGGTGGATTGGCAAAAAGTCTGTGAACGTGGGTTTGTCTTCCATCCTCATCTTGCGGTAACTGAAGCAGATAAGAACGCTGTCCGCGCACAGATAGCAACCCGCAAGCGAACGCTTGAAATCACCCTCAATGCTGGCGCGGCGGAGCTTCAAGGCTTGCGCAAAGAAATGAACGATAGGGCAAACGCATTAAACCATTTATTGCAGTCGGCCAGCCAAACATTAGCTCAAGCACAAGCAGATCTAAACATTATCTCGTAGCTGCAAAAGAAATTCAGTTCATGGTTTTATTTTATTTGCGGACGCCCTAATCACGTGAGCGGCTCTCTCGGAGTTGCACTCTGACCACCGAGAAAATTGGTGATGCCGGCAATAGGGGTCAGAGTACAATCTCCAAGCTAATCATTCCTTTAAGAAACAATTCTGGTCAGAGTGTTATCGTGTTCGTGAGACACCATGATCGTGCGACTCTTTTTCTAAAATTGCACTCTGACCCCGATTTGGCATGGAACGAGGCCTTTCTGAGCGGGCGCGTTCGGCGAGTACCTACAAATGGTGCTTCCAAACTTCTTCATCTCCTCTCCCCACAAGGGTGGCCCGGTTGAATCCATAACTGCGCACATGGAACGACTCCTTCTTTCTCCACTCCCTGAGGGCAGTGCGGGTCGGTCCTTACGTGCGCGCATCCACCGAGCACTGCCTGATCTGATTACTGAGGCGTACGCTAAATAGTGCGTACTTTAATTCATGAAAGAACGCATAAACAGCGGCTTTTCTGAATATTCTTGTTGATAAATTACGCACACTTTCCTGGTCGGATCAGTAAGTCTGATAAATTCTGCGTGCGCGGCGGGCGAGCAACGCCTACAAATGTTCATTCCCAAATTCTTAATCTCGCCTTCTCACAAGGGCGCCCCGGTTGAATCTAGAATTGCGCGCATGGAACGACCACGTCGTTCTCCACCAGGGTGATACGGTAAATAGACGTGGGGGTTCCGCGAGCACCTGGATCAACCGGACCGACCTTGCCCCATCTTACTCTCCGTCCCCTTCCACAACCGCTCAAGATTCCCCTTGTGCTTGATTACGATCAACCCACTCACGATCACTGAAAAAATGATGAACGCTGTCGTCGGGCGAACCAGCGCGGCCATAACAGGAAAGAGTCCGAAAGCGGTCAGTGCGCCGCCGGAAGAGTAGCGCCAGAGAGCGACTGCTCCGATCCAGGCCAGCAGCAGCAAGACTCCAATCAACGGCGCAACACCCAAGACGGAACCAAGCGCCGTTGCGACACCTTTGCCTCCCTTGAATCCGAGAAACGGCGAAAAGAGGTGACCCAGGAACGGAGCGAGTGCGACGGCCAGAATCGTCCATTCATCTTGCAGCAGCTGCGTTGCCGCGAAACCCATCACCCACCCTTTACCCATATCCCCGATCAAGGTGAGAATGCCAGGCGTCTTGCCCGACACACGCAACACATTCGTAAACCCGACGTTCTTGCTCCCGACCGTGCGAGGATCCGGCAGACCCATCGCCCTTGAGATGACGACCCCAAACGGGACTGCCCCCAGCAGATATCCACACACCACAAGCCCAATGATCAGTCCGAGATGATCCATAGTCTATTTGAAGGTATCGCTGCCGTTTATTTCCGCATTACCTACCACAAGCCTGCGCCTGAACGTCATTTGAACTTTTCCGGATGCGCAACGAACTCCAGCATGACTCGATTGAGATTGGGCCAATCGCGATGACTGCCCGTCCCCTCACAGTAGAGCGTTGCGCCGCCTAAGGCACAGCCTTGATACGCTCGACAGCCTCCCTCCACTGGTTTCGTCTTCGTCACATTACACTGATTACAGCCCGCCCACCAGGCTGACGTTTGGGCTCCCCAGCCAGGAAACAACTTGTCGTTCTTGCTATGCATGATCATGACCGGAATGGGAGCGCGGCATTGATACGCCTCAAGATCCTTGCCCGTTACCCCAGCAGCACTCGGTGCAATGGCAGCCGGCACCTTCTTCGTCTTTTCGATCACGGCCAGCATCAAGGACGCAGTGCCTCCATCTGAATGGCCGGTGACAGACACTCTGTGCTCATCGATGCACCACTCCTTCGCCACCAGGTCAGGAATCGCCCCAAGCTGTTCAATGGTCGAAATATTCAACTGTTTGTGATCGGTATAGACCACGACCAACCCTACGCCAGTTGCTGATGTTGTAATACCTGTAAGACGCTCGGACTTCCAGCGACTCAGCCCAGCCGGCGCATACACGATCAAGAGAGGATGGGCGAACGTCGGATCATAGTTGGACGGTGTGCGGACCATATACCGAATGCCGTCAGCCGAGACTTTTCCGTCTGTCGCACCGGCGAGCCCTGAACGTGAACCGGCTTCACAGCGGGGTGCCGACGGAGTATTTGAATAGACGTAAGTTTCTAATTGAGGAGGCGTTCCGTTCTCAGTGCAGGCGGTAACGAGGAAGAAAAGACTGGTACAGGTAATAATGTGATCTGAAAACCGCGATCGAGGGACGGCGAGGGATTTCAAGCCCATATCAGGCGTGCTACAGGATGTTCAAACGGGACATCCAGCGAGGCCGCAGCGAGGTCCGCTAGGCGACGAATAAGGAGCCTCACGTTTGCGGACAGGCGCGAGATGGTGAGCGCCCCGTGTCTTAAAAGGCCGAGGCATAGGCTTCCTCACCCACCCACCCCGAGCAGCCGGAGCAGCTCTGTCCCGCCGGGGTATGTTGAGGGTCTGAGCGATGCGAGAACGAAGCTGGGGTCTCGTTTCAACATCCTGGCTACAGGCCTTTGGCGACGACTTGCTTCCAAAAGCTCCACACATACTGACCGCCGGAGACATAGCCCAGCACGAGCGAGAGGTACAAGGTGAAAATGCCTGCTAAGTGCATATTCCCGAGTTCAGCGAGCCCTGTCCCTTCTAGGATCAGCAAGATGATCGCCACCACTTGTAGGGCCATCTTGTATTTGCCGGTCGTCTCTGCCGCGATGATCATTCCTTCTCCTGCCGCAATGGCTCGGATGCCCGTGACCGCTAACTCTCGCGCAACGATCAACAGGACGACCAGTGCGCTGACTCGCTCCACGTTCATGAGGAGAATCAATGCGGACAGAACCAACAGTTTGTCTGCGAGGGGATCGAGCAGCTTGCCCAGCTTCGTCACCTGGCCTGTTCGCCTAGCGATATACCCATCCAACATATCCGTGACCGCCGCGACGGCGAAAAGGATCGCGGCCGCCAGCGACTGATCCGGCGTGGGATTGACGAAGAGAATGATGAAGACTGGGATCAAAAGAATGCGGATGAGCGTCAAGACATTGGGCACATTGAGCGATTCCGCCCCGATGTCTCGCCACACTTCCAAGACACGATTCATCGCTTGATTCGTCCTCTGACTAGAATCCTATCGCATGACGTCGACCTGACGGCATCATCCTGCTACACAATCCCGTTCTTGAGCAAGTCATGAAGATGGACGACGCCACGGATGGTCCGCTCATTTTCTACGACCACCAATGTCGTGATTGAAAACCGTTCCATCATCTCGACCGCCTTGGCTGCCAGCTCATCTGGTCCGATGGTCTTGGGATTTTGCGAGGCCAACTCCCGCGCCGTGGTGTTGACTAAATCCGTCCCTCGTTGAATAAAGCGTCGCAAGTCTCCATCGGTGATCACGCCGACCAACAACCCGTCCTGGTCCACGACGGTCGTCATGCCGAGTTTTTTTGCTGTCATCTCCAGCATGGCGGCCATGCCTCCGACAGAGGCTTCCACCATGGGAACGTCCGATTCGGCATGCATGAGGTCCTTCACATTCACGAGCAATCGCCGCCCCAACGTTCCACCGGGATGAAATCGAGCAAAGTCTTCTTCTTTGAATTCGCGTTTCTGTAGCAACGCCACGGCGAGCGCATCGCCGAGCGCCAGTGTCGCGGTTGTGCTGGCGGTCGGCGCTAATCCCATAGGGCAGGCCTCTTCCGCAACCGAGACGTCCAGCACCACATCGGAATTCTTCGCCAAGGTGGAGTTCATACGTCCTGTGCATGCAATGACCGGAATGCCCAGGCGTTTCACGAAGGGAAGCAACTGCAGGAGTTCCTGAGTCTCACCGCTGTTGGAGATCGTCACCAATACATCCCGACGAGCCAACATGCCGAGATCCCCATGGACACCTTCGGCCGGGTGCAAGAAGAAGGAAGAGGTCCCGGTGCTGGCAAGAGTCGCAGCGATTTTTTGTCCAATCAAACCGGACTTGCCCATCCCGGAGACGACGACTTTTCCCTTACAGCGAGCCAGCACGTCCACGGCCTTGACGAACCGATCGTCCAGCCGCTCGATCAATGCTTCGACCGCCCGCGCTTCGATTTCCAGCACGCGCCGACCCTCGGCGAGACTACCGCTCCCCTTCTCGGCTTTCGAGACTCGAGCCACCGATGTCGGCTTTACGGTTTTGTCGCGTTCCATATCCGCAGAACCCGTTCCAATAAAGGTTTCAATTGATACAATGGGACCATATTCGGCCCATCGGACAGCGCCTCATCCGGATTCGGGTGAACCTCCATGAAAAATCCATCAACACCGGCTCCGGCGGCAGCACAGGCCAACGGCTCGACAAATTCACGCTGGCCGCTGGATTGTGTCCCTCCCCCCCCAGGCAGCTGAACGCTGTGTGTCGCATCGAAGACCACAGGATACCCGAAGCCTCGCATGATAGGGAAGGACCGCATATCGACGACCAGATTATTGTAGCCGAATGACGAACCGCGCTCGGTGAGGACAATGCGACGACTCCCGCATTCCTCGATTTTCTTGACGGCATTGCCCATTTCCGATGGCGAGAGAAACTGCCCCTTCTTCACATTCACGACGGCTCCGGTCTTAGCGGCGGCAATCAAGAGATCCGTCTGCCGACAGAGAAAGGCTGGAATCTGGAGCACATCCACCACCTTTCCGGCTTCCGTTGCCTGTTCTTCGGTATGTACATCGGTCAAGACAGGCAGCGCGAGCTGATCTTTCACCTTCTTGAGTATCGCAAGCCCTTCCTCAAGACCGGGGCCACGAAACGATGTGATGGATGTTCGATTGGCCTTATCAAATGACGACTTAAAGATGTACGGGATTCCTAACGTTTTTGCGATCTCGGCGATCCGGCCGGCCGTTTCCATGACAAGCTGCTCGCTCTCGATCACACAGGGACCGGCAATGAGAAACGGAGGCTGCCCTTGCCCGACCTTGAACGAACCGATTTCGACGAGCTGTGCCATAGCCTACAATTAGTGTCCAAGCTTTCTGCGCAACGCCGCTCCTACAAACCCGCTGAATAGCGGATGAGGTCGATGCGGGCGAGAGCTATACTCAGGATGGAACTGGGTACCTAAAAACCAGGGATGATCCTTCAATTCGATGATCTCGACGAGGCGACCATCGGGAGACACTCCACTCAAGACCAGCCCCTTGGCGATCAGCTGCTCCCGATACGCATTGTTGAATTCATAGCGATGCCGATGGCGCTCACGGACCTCGCGTACTCCATACATCTTCTGCGCGAGAGTGCCTTCTCCCAACGTGCAGAGATACGATCCGAGCCGCATCGTGCCGCCTTTATCACTCACCGCATGCTGATCAGGCATGAGATGGATGACGGGATGAGGCGACCGCTCGTCAAACTCGGCGCTGTTGGCGTCGGCGAGCCCGGCAACATTCCGCGCAAACTCGATCACAGCGCATTGCATCCCCAAGCACAGACCAAGGAACGGCAGCTGACGTTCCCGCGCATACTTGATGGTGGCGACTTTTCCCTCGATCCCTCTAGTCCCAAACCCACCGGGAATCAAGATGCCGTCAGTCTCTCGCAAGATACGCTCGGTGCCTTGCCGTTCGATGTCTTCGGATTCGATCCAACTAATGTGGACCTTGGTTTCATGATCGATTCCGCCGTGGACCAGCGCCTCGCCCAAGCTCTTGTAACATTCCTTCAGACCCACGTACTTCCCCACCAGCGCAACAGAAATCTCGTGCTTCGGCCGCTTGATCTTCTGCACCATCGCATCCCATTCACGAAGATTGGGCTGACCGGTCTCCAAATGGAGCTGCCGAACGATCAATTCATCCAACCCCTCCTTCCGGAACACGATCGGCACTTCATAGATGGTCTCAACGTCTTTCGCGGTGATAACGGCGTCCTTGTCCACGTTACAGAACATGGCAATTTTGCCTTTGAGTTCCGGCGGAATGTAGCGGTCGGTTCTGCACAGCAGAATGTTGGGCTGGATACCGATCTCCCGAAGCTTATTGACCGAATGTTGTGTCGGCTTGGTCTTCAGCTCGCCGGCCGTTCCGATATAGGGCACTAAGGTCAGGTGAACGTACAAGACGTTATCGCGCCCGACGTCATACGGCATCTGCCGGATCGCTTCCAGAAACGGCAAGCCTTCAATGTCACCGACCGTGCCACCGATCTCGACGATCGTGACATCGATCCCTTTTGAGATGCGCATGATCGCCTGTTTGATCTCATCCGTCACATGAGGCACGACCTGAACTGTTCCACCGAGATAATCTCCTCGGCGCTCTTTCGTGATGACGGAGTGATAAATCCGACCGGTCGTATAATTACTCTCTTTGGTGAGTGAGAGGGTGGTGAACCGCTCGTAATGTCCGAGGTCGAGGTCCGTTTCGGCTCCATCGTCCGTAACATAGACCTCGCCATGTTGATAGGGATTCATCGTGCCGGGATCGACGTTAATGTACGGATCCAGTTTCAGAAAGGTGATCTTCAACCCCCGGCTCTCCAGCAGGTTTCCGATGGAGGCCGAAGCCAACCCTTTCCCCAGTGATGAGACCACTCCTCCCGTCACGAAAATGAATTTATTCATGGCTGCCCTCTTTCATGGACATCGGACCGATCAGAATATGGCGCTCATGACTTGAGAAACACTCTACTCGTCTTCAACTCGAGCCTGATTGCATCATACTGCTGCAGTCGCTCGGCCACGTCAGGGACGTCTTCCGGTCGATCGACCCGCAGCGATGCATGTTTGGTTTCCCACACGCGGATGCGAATCCCATGGTCCAACGCACGGAGCTGTTCAAGCTTTTCGGCGTCTTCCAATCGACTTGTCGGCAGGGCCGCCAATCGAAGCAAGGTCTCCTTTGTGTAGATGTACAACCCCAGATGGATAGAGTGGAGCCCTCCGACCACTTGTCTTCCCGAATCGTCACGCACGAATGGGATCGGGGCTCGCGAAAAATACAGTGCATCCCCTCGGGCATCGGTCACTACTTTGACCACTGAAGAATTAAGAAGGTCCTCCGTCGAGTCCATCACCCGCTTGAGCGTTCCCATACTCGCACCGCTTGCGAGAAACGGCTCAATAAGATCAGTCAATAGTTCAGGGTTTAAGGGAATCTCGTCGCCCTGTAAATCCAAGAAGTATTCTCCCGCAAACATACGAGCGACGGCTGCCACGCGGTCCGTGCCGGTTCGGTACTCACCTGTGACGAGCAGTGCCCGACCGCCAAACCGCTCCACCGCCTGCTTGATTCGCTCATCATCCGTCGCCACTAACACTTCTGAGACCGCACGGCAAGCGACCGCCCTTTCATACACGTGCTGAACCAGCGGCTTGCCGTTCAGTGCGACAAGCGGCTTTCCTGGAAAACGGGAGGACCCATATCTGGCAGGAATCACAACCGTGACCGATCGTGAGACTTTAGTCATCTCCAAACGCCTCGGACAGTTGCTTTGGCGATACCGTTGCAGTCCCAACCATTCCCACGACGATCCCGGCTGCATAATTGGCCATCATCGCGCCGATCTTGATGCCGGCACCGGCTCCCAACGCCAATGCGAGAGTCCCGAGGACCGTATCGCCGGCACCGGTGACGTCGTAGACCTGTCGCGCCTTGGTGGGCAAATGCCACGAGACTCCATCCCCGTCGTACAGACTCATGCCTTTTTCGCCACGCGTGATCAGTACGGACTGGCACCCGAGTCGCTGACGGATCATGGCTCCCGCTTCATTGATCGTCTGATTGTCATCCCCATGCATGCCCGACGCCTGCGTCGCTTCAAGATGGTTCGGAGTGATGACGGTCACCCCCTTATAGAAATTGAAATGCTCGACTTTCGGATCGACAATCACCGGAACCCTGCGCAACGCAGCAAGTCGGGTAATCTCAGACATCAATCCGGAAGACACGACTCCCTTGGCATAGTCTGACACGACGACACAGGACAACTCGCGCAGTTTTGATTCGATATACCGAAGAATCTTTTGCCGAAGGACCGCTTTCAATTCGCTACGCCCTTCGATGTCATACCGGACAATCTGCTGGTTATGCGCAATCACCCGACTCTTTTTGGTTGTGGGACGTTCACGATCGACGACAATCCCTCCAAGCGCGCCTCGCATGTGCCCCAATTCTTTGACCAGCTGCTTCCCACTTTGATCGGCTCCGATCACACCGCACAGATGAGCTTTCCCTCCCAATGCCAAGATGTTGCTGTAGACATTGGCGGCTCCACCCAGTCGAATGGACTCGGACTCGACATGGACGACGGGGACCGGCGCTTCCGGAGAGATCCGGCTCACCCTCCCCATCACATAATGATCAAGGATCAGGTCCCCAATGACTAGGACGGATGCCTGCGGGAACCGTTGAAGATACTGTCGAAGCTCCTTAGGCGATGGAGTCTCACCGCCCCCGTTTGGTCCTTCGTTCGGACGCGGAGCTCCGCTGCTTTTCTTTACTGGATTGCCTTGCCGAATCGTTCCCATCGAACCCACTCCGTCCAATTCCCCTGCCCATTCCAGGACCAATAGATCCGAAACGCCTTCCCGCGGATCTTCTCTTCTCGCACATACCCCCAGAACCGACTGTCCAGACTTTGGTCGCGATTATCACCCATCACAAAATACGATCCTTCAGGGACGGTCACCGGTCCGAAATTATCCCGTGGGTTGATGCTGCTATCGATCACTCCGGGATCGATTCGTTGGGTAAAGGCCTGGTCATCAAGCGGGTGACCATTCACGAGCACGACTTTATTCCGAAGTTGGATGGTATCCCCTGGCAATCCCACGATTCGTTTTATGAAGTCCTTTTCTTCATCTTCAGGGAAGCGAAACACGACGATATCCCCACGTTCCGGTTTGCCGAAAGTGATCACGGTGGTGGAGGTATAGCAATTGACCGGCGGAAAACTCCAGAGCATTTTGCAGTCCGTGGGCCACTGCAGGCCATAGGACAACTTGCTGACCAAGATATGATCGCCGATCTGCAAGGTGGGAATCATCGATCCCGATGGAATCTTAAACGCCTGTACGACGAATACACGAATCGCGAAGGCCAAGAGCATAGCCACGATGATCGCTTCCGCATACTCCCGGACAAGGGACTTCCGTCCGACGTGATCCGCCTGGCCGCCAAGCTTGGCGCTGGAAAGCGCCGCTGGCTCTTCCGACCCCGATGAGGCGGACAGCTTCTCTACATTTCGTTGATTTGGATCGAGGCTCATTCTTCCCCGACTCTCAGGATTGCGAGGAACGCTTCCTGTGGGACCTCGACACTGCCGACTGCTTTCATGCGCTTCTTTCCTTCCTTCTGCTTCTCTAACAACTTCCGTTTCCGCGTAATATCGCCACCGTAGCATTTCGCCAGCACGTTCTTCTTCATCGCCCCGATGGTCTCACGCGCAACGATCTTACTTCCGATCGCCGCCTGAATGGCAATCTCGTACATCTGCCGTGGAATCAGCTCCTTCATTTTCTCGGCAAGCTGACGCCCACGCTGGACGGAACGGTCTTTATGCGTGATAAACGACAAGGCATCGACCGCTTCCCCGTTCAAGAGAATATCGAGCCTGACAAGATCGGACTCGCGGTAGCCGAGCACTTCGTAGTCGAGCGACGCATAGCCCTGAGTGCGCGACTTGAGCTTATCGTAAAAATCGAGGATGACTTCGTTCAAGGGTAATTCATAACTGATCACGACCCTAGTTGGGTCGAGAAAATGCATGCCTTTCTGGATTCCTCGACGCTCCTGACAGAGCTGGAGAATAGCCCCCATGTACCGCTCAGGCGTAATGATCGAGGCCAAAATAAACGGCTCTTCGAATGACTCAATGCTACTCGGAGGTGGAAGCTGCGACGGATTATTGACCTCCAGGACGTCACCCTTCGTCGTGAGGACACGATAGACGACGGTCGGAGCGGTCGTGAGGAGGGTGAGATTGTATTCACGCTCGAGGCGTTCCTGAATGATTTCCATGTGCAGCAGGCCCAAAAACCCACAGCGAAAACCGAACCCCAACGCGAGCGATGTCTCAGGTTCGTAGGCGAACGAGGAGTCGTTCAATCGCAATTTGATCAACGCATCGCGTAAATCTTCATATCGGCCGGTGTCGGTGGGATAGAGCCCGCAGAAGACCAGCGGCTTGACCTCCTTGTATCCGGGAAACGGCGCAGCCGTGGGTGAAACGGCGTCCGTCAGCGTATCACCAATTTTGACGTCGGCGACTTCTCTCATGTTGGCACAGAGGTACCCCACCTCGCCGGTCAGCAGTTCGGATTTCTTTGTTCGCTTAGGGGTGAACTGGCCGACTTCCATGACCTCAAACGTCCGGTTGTTCGACATGACTTTGATCTTCATGCCGGGCCGGATGGATCCATCCACCAGCCGCGCGAGAACGATCACCCCCTGATAATTGTCGAACCAGGAGTCAAAAATAAGCGCCTTCAGCGGGGCTCGTGGATCACCGGAAGGAGGAGGAACCCTGGCAATGATCGCTTCCAACACTTCCGGTACGCCTTTGCCTTCCTTCGCGCTGATGGGGAGAGCATCGTCGGCGTCGAGCTGGAGCACTTCAGAGATCGAGTGCTTCGTTCCTTCAATATCTGAACTCGCCAGATCAATCTTATTGATGACCGGGATAATGGTGAGGTTGTTGGCCATGGCCAAATTCACATTGGCGATAGTCTGCGCCTGCACCCCTTGCGTCGCATCGACGAGCAACAGCGCCCCCTCACACGCCGCGAGGCTCCGTGATACTTCATAGGTAAAATCGACGTGCCCTGGTGTATCGATCAAATGCAAGGCATACGTCTTCCCATCCTGCGCCCGGTACCTGATGGCCACTGCGTGGGCTTTGATCGTAATGCCACGTTCCCGCTCGAGATCCATGGCATCGAGGATCTGTTCTTTGGCCTCTCGCGCAGTGACTGCGCCAGTAGCTTCTAGGAACCGGTCAGCGAGGGTTGATTTGCCGTGATCGATATGAGCAATGATTGAAAAATTGCGTATAAGGCTTTGCAAATCCTAGCCCATTCGTAAAAATCAGCTCATTATAGTAACTGCCTCAGAGGTTGTCAAAGAGATCGCCCGCCCTTATAATCACGCGCCGCACGCGACCGATTTTTTAGTCACGCGTCATTCTCTCCGCCATCGATGATGACAGCGACCCTTCTTCACGATAGCCGAGCGCGCTGTGCGACATGATGCATGTTTGCGAACCATGGCACAACGACCCACAACCCAACAACTGCTCGACTGGGACCGTCGATATCTCTGGCATCCGTTTACTCAGATGCAAGAGTGGGAGCAAGAAGAGCCGCTCATCATCGAACGTGGCAAAGGTTCCTATCTCATTGATACAGAGGGGAAGAAGTATCTCGACGGGACCTCATCTATTTGGGTGAACCTCCACGGGCATCGACATCCGGTTCTTGATCGCGCAATCAAGAAGCAACTCGACAAGATTGCCCACTCGACATTCCTGGGTCTCACCAATCCACCGGCCATTGAGCTAGCGCGCGAGTTGATTCGAATTGCTCCAAAGGGCCTCACCCGCGTCTTCTATTCCGACAACGGCTCGACGGCGGTCGAAATCGCGCTGAAGATGGCCGTCCAATATTGGCAGCAGCGGCGTCCGAAGGTAGGCCCAAAGAACACGTTTCTGCACCTGAAACTTGCCTATCATGGGGACACGATCGGCGCGGTGAGCGTCGGCAACATAGAGTTGTTCCACTCTCGCTTCAAGCCGCTGCTCTTTCCAACCTTGGAAGCGGAACCGCCTCACTGTTACCGCTGTCCGCTCCAACTCACCTATCCCGCTTGCCGGATGGCCTGCCTCGAACCGATCGAACAGGTGCTGAAAAGCCGCCATCGAGAACTGGCCGGATTCATCATCGAACCACTCATGCAAGCAGCTGCCGGCATGATTCCCCAGCCTGCCGGCTACTTGAAACAGATTCGAGAGCTCTGTACGAAATATAATGTGCTCTTGATTGCTGACGAAGTCGCAACCGGTTTTGGACGAACCGGAAAGATGTTCGCCTGCGAGCACGAAAACATTACGCCTGATCTGATGGCCATCAGCAAGGGACTGACCGGCGGTTATATGCCGTTGGCGGTGACGTTGACGACCGATGAGATCTACCGAGGGTTTCTTGGGACCTATGACGAGTTCAAGACCTTCTTCCATGGCCATAGTTTTACCGGCAATCCACTTGGATGTGCCCTTGCGCTCGCCAATCTCGGCATATTCAAGACTGAGAAAACACTGGCGCGATTGCAAACCAAAATCAAATTGCTCGCGCGACTCCTGCAGCCATTTCAGCACCTGGCTCATGTCGGCAACATCCGTCAGAGCGGATTCATGGCCGGCATCGAATTAGTGCATGATAAGGTCACGAAGGAACCCTATCCACTTAGGGCCAAAGCTGGTCATCGCGTGGCAGCTACAGCGAGGTCTAAGGGGCTGATCTTGAGGCCCATTGGTAACGTGCTCGTGCTCATACCGCCACTATCGACAACTGTCGAGGAATTGAAGAAAATGGTGGAAATTCTCGCCGACTCCATAGAAACTTTGCGCATCGACTGAGCGTCGTCTACTTCGCCTGCTCACTTCCGTTTGCTAGTCATGTCTGCGATCACATCGACAGCGCAGCAGGGTCACGTCTCTCAACAGAGTCGCACTTCTTCGCCTACGTCGACTTTCAGGCATCGAGCCGCACTCTCTTCCTGCAGGAAGATCTCCAAGAATCCACCACTATTGATCAGCGCGGCGGGACGCTCTCCGTCCCCTTGACTGTAGTTACCCACGAACTTGGTCACGATGTGTGTTCCAATATGGATCTCGATCTTTGCCAGACCGATGGTTGCCTGAAATTCTCGCACCTGTTTGGCCGTGACATTCGAGATGAGATTACCGAATCGATCAATGTATTCAATCCTTCCAATCAGTATTTGATCTTGCCGCTGAGGCGCCCATACCAGACTTTTCATCGGATCATTGATCACCTGCCCAAAAAATGAAGGCGGCTCCCCGTTGGCAAGCAAGGCCGCTACCGGAGCGAACAAATCACGCCCGTCAAACGTACCCCCTTCCGAAGGCAGTCGGTATCGAGCCTCCTCGATTTGTCGAATTGTGACGTCCTGTTCGTGTTCCAAGACGTGGCTGAGCAAGCCGTTATCCGGCGCCAAAAAACTGTAGCGTGACGTGGTCGCAAGAATCGCGCGCCTGGCGCTCCCGACGCCGGGATCCACGACACACACGTAGATCGTGCCGTTCGGAAAATGGCGGTAGCAGGCCCCAAGTACATAACTCGCTTCATCGATCTGATGTGAAGGGATTTGGTGGGAGATATCGACAACCCTGGCATTCGGGCTGAGGGTCAGAATCACACCCTTCATGCTCGCGACAAACCAATCGCGCTCACCAAAATCAGTCAGAAGGGCAATGAGAGGGCGCGACGCCGGCACGTCAGCATTCCTCGAATCTGATCTCCACAACCTCGTATTCGACCATCTTTACAGGCGTTTTGACTTCGACAAAGTCTCCGACTCGCTTGCCGATGAGTGCGCGCCCGACAGGAGACTGTACGGAAATCTTATTAAACTTCATATCGGCTTCGTCTTGCCCGACCAGCGTGTACTGCTTCTTGTCTTGCGACTCTTGTTCCACGACCAATACCGTTGCGCCAAAGACAATGGTATCGCTCGTGCGTCCTGCGATTTCAACAATGCGAGCCTCCGCCAGTTTCGTCTCCAGTTCCGAGATCCTTGACTCGATGAATCCTTGGCGTTCTTTGGCCGCGTCATACTCTGCATTCTCGCTAAGGTCTCCATGCGCTCTCGCCTCCGCGATCGCCTCAATCACCTTCGGCCGCTCGATTTTCCGCAGGCGACCCAACTCCGCCTTGAGTGCGTCATAACCTTTCTTCGTAATTGGTGTAGGCATGCTCCGCTCGCTCCTGGACGATTTATGCTTGATGATACTCTTGCAGTGAACGGATCGATAGAGTTTTTTTCAAGATGGCTTCAATTCCCATTGCAGCCGCATGGGCGCCACGCATCGTTGTAAAATACGGAATGCTTCGATGCAATGCCTCCCTTCTGATCGACAATGAGTCGGCATGAGCCGAAGCAGTTCGCACCGTATTGACCACGAGCGCTACTGAACCATTTTTAATGTGATCGACGATATGAGGCCTCCCTTCGGCCACCTTATTAACAACTTCTACGGAAAGCCCGTGCTCGCGCAAGTATCCCGCTGTTCCACTCGTTCCTTGAATGCGCATCCCTAGCCTGTTCAATACCTTACCGACCTCAAGAGCCGCCGGGCGATCGGATTCTTTCACGCTGATAAACGCTGTCCCCACCGTGGGAAGGCCTGCGCCGGCTCCCGCTTGCGATTTGGCAAACGCCCATCCAAAATCGCCATCGATCCCCATGACTTCGCCGGTCGACTTCATCTCCGGCCCCAACAACACATCAACACCGGGAAATTTATTAAACGGGAAGACGGCTTCTTTCACCGAGAAGTGCTCGGGTAGCGGGGCGCTGGTAAAGCCGAGTTCCTTGAGAGTTTGCCCCATCATGACTTTCATGGCTAACTTTGCGAGCGGCACGCCAATCGCTTTGCTGACGAACGGCACGGTTCGTGACCCCCGCGGATTCACCTCGAGCACGTAGATCGTCCGACCTTTCACGGCAAATTGCGCATTCATCAGACCGATGACCCCAAGCTCCAAGGCCAGCATGCGCATTTGACGCTCAATCTCGCTAACAATGGCTTTATCCAAGGTGTATGGAGGGAGCGAGCAGGCGGAGTCGCCGGAATGCACACCCGCCTCCTCGATATGCTCCATGATACCTGCCACAACCACGGTGTCTCCGTCGGAAATGGCATCCGCATCGACCTCGATCGCATCGGCCAGATACTTATCAATCAACACCGGATGCTTGGGAGACGCCTTCACTGCTGATTGCATATATTCCAACAAGCCAGATTCGTCATAGACGATCTGCATCGAACGCCCGCCCAAGACGTACGACGGTCTGACCATGACCGGATAACTGACCCTTCCAGCAATCTGCACGGCCTCTTTAACCGACCGCGCCATTCCGCTTTCCGCCTGCCGCAATCCCAACTTTGTCAGAAGCTCGCGGAACCGTTCTCGGTCTTCGGCTAAATCGATGGCATCTGGGCTTGTACCAAGAATCTTCACGCCAGACGTCGACAACGGAAGAGCGAGTTTCAAAGGCGTCTGGCCGCCAAACTGCAAGACGACGCCGATCGGCTGCTCGCGATGGATCAGGTTCAGCACATCTTCCTCCGTGAGTGGCTCAAAATAAAGTCGATCAGATGTATCGTAATCCGTACTCACGGTTTCTGGGTTGCAGTTCACCATGATCGTATCGATCCCATCTTCTCGGAGTGCCATCGCAGCATGGACACAACAATAGTCGAACTCAATTCCCTGTCCGATGCGATTCGGCCCGCCACCGAGAATTACCACTTTTTTCCGGTCAGATGGTCGAGCTTCACACTCACTCCCATACGTTGAATATAAGTATGGAGTTTGTGCCTCGAATTCCGCCGCGCAGGTATCCACTCGCTTATAGGTGACCCCTCGTGTCGGATGTTGCATGCGCGCTCTGGTGACCGCGGAACGCTCATATCCCAGCAGGTGTGCGATGCGATCATCGGAAAACCCCAGTTCTTTCGCATCCCAGAGTAGCGCCCCGTCCAACACTGAACCTGGATCGGTGGCATGATCGACAAGTACGCATTCAAAATCAATCAACTCCCTTACCTGCGCCAGGAACCAGGGATCGACCATGGTTGTGGCAAACAGCTCGTCGTCCATCAACCCGAGTCGCATGGCATCAGCGAGGTACCACAGCCGTTCCGGAATCGGGCTGCGAAGCATACGTTCAAGTTTTTCCTTCGCCGCCTGTCGATCAAACTCGGCCGGTATGCCCCGATCAATCCCAAACCGGGAAACCAAGCCGTTCAGTTCTAATTCGAGCGACCGAATGGCCTTCTGCAAGGATTCCTTGAACGTCCGTCCGATCGCCATCACTTCGCCCACCGACTTCATTTGTGTGGTCAAGGTCGGATCGGCTCCCTTGAACTTTTGGAATGCAAACCGAGGAATTTTGACCACCACATAGTCGATCGCCGGTTCAAAAGACGCCTTGGTGACACCGGTAATGTCATTGGTGATTTCATCCAATGTGTATCCGATGGCGAGCTTGGCGGCAATTTTTGCGATCGGGAATCCGGTCGCCTTGGACGCCAGCGCCGAGCTGCGCGACACCCGAGGGTTCATTTCAATGACGACCATCTCCCCGTTCGCCGGATTGACGCCGAACTGAATGTTCGAGCCACCCGTATCGACACCGATCTCCCGGATGACGCGAAGCGCTGCATCACGCATCCGTTGATATTCTTTGTCGGTCAACGTCATCGCCGGCGCGACAGTGATGCTGTCTCCAGTATGCACGCCCATCGGATCGAAATTTTCAATGGGACAGACGATGACGACATTGTCTTTTAGATCCCGCATGACCTCGAGTTCATACTCTTTCCATCCGATGACTGATTCTTCGATCAGCACTTGGCTGACTGGGCTCATCGCCAGCGCCCAATCGATCAATTTCTCGAATTCTTCTCGGTTATACGCGATATTTCCGCCTGTGCCGCCCATCGTAAAAGACGGTCGAATGATCGCCGGAAATCCCACCGTCTCCAGAATGGCCACGGCTTCCTGCCGATTGTGTGCCGTGCCACTCGTTGGTACTCGGAGGCCGATTCGCTGCATTGCCAGCTTAAACGCTTCCCGATCCTCGGCTTTATGAATGGCTTCTGCCGAGGCACCGATGAGCTTGACACCATATTTCTCTAGGACTCCTTGCTTCACTAATCCCATCGTGGTGTTGAGAGCCGTTTGGCCACCCATGGTCGGAAGCAAGGCATCGGGACGCTCACGAACAATCACGCGCTCAACCACCTCGACGGTAATCGGCTCCACATACGTTCGATCAGCCATCTCCGGATCCGTCATGATCGTAGCCGGATTGCTGTTGATCAGAATGATTCGGTAGCCTTCTGCCTTGAGCGCTTTGCAGGCCTGGGTCCCGGAATAATCGAACTCGCAGGCCTGACCGATGACGATCGGACCAGACCCGATCATGAGGATTGACTGAATGTCCGTTCGTTTTGGCATTGTGTCGTGATCGTTGGCTCAGCTGGATGGTGGCATAGGCCCAATCAATGGCTGATAGGGGAACGGCACAGGTCGCACACCCCCCTGCGCCGCATCGTAGTGCTTCAGCGCTTCAGGAATCCAGGCTTCAATTTGGTTGATGCGCGCGATATCGGAAGGGTGCGTGGAAAGAAATTCCGGAATATTATGCTGCGACCGAAAACAGACCTTATTGATCATTTGCCTTGGACATCCACTCATCCGCTCCCAAAATGGGATCGCTTCTCGAGGATCATAGCCGGCCTGCGCCATCAGCTTGAGCCCGATGTAGTCCGCTTCAGACTCCTGTTTTCGGTTGAACGGCAAGGAGACTCCCACCCCATAGGCACTCATCGCCGCCATCGCGGCATCCGGGCGACCGACAGCAGCACCAGCTGCAAGCGCACCGACTTGTCCGATCATTTCAAGGATGCTCCGGCTGTACCGCTCGGCTCCATGACGCTGAAGCGCATGCGCTACCTCATGCCCGATCACGGTTGCTAAACCGTCCTCGTTCTTGGTCATCTTCAAGATCCCCGTGAAGATCGCCACCTTCCCACCCGGTAACGCGAACGCGTTGATGGTGCGATCATCCTTGATGATGGCAAACTCCCATTGGTATTCCGGTTTATTCGCGACTACCGCGATACGTCTCCCGACCCGATTGACCATCTCATTCAACGCCAAATCGTCACTGACAGGCGCTTTGCGCAGTAACTCACGGTACGCGCCGATCCCCATGTCAATTTCTTTCTCCTCGGTTATGTAGATAAATTGATCCCGTGCCGTGCCCGGCGCCCGCACACATCCTGTGAGAGTTGAGAGCAGTCCACCAACCGTTGCCATACTGAAAAGGCAACACCCTCCTACCATTCCGCGAGCCGCACGTTGCAACAGAGTGCGCCGGCTGATGAGCGTTGAGACCACCGCATCGATGTCTTGCTCTTTCCCGTGCCCCATCTTCATTCTCTCGATCATAGCTGATCATCATTATAATACCATTCATAATAGTACCATTCATAAGGATCGGCGCCTTGCCTTCACTATGGCA
>CAZJOQ010000025.1:0-5682 GCA_964547625.1 uncultured Nitrospira sp. | reverse complement strand
TACCATTCATAATAGTACCATTCATAAGGATCGGCGCCTTGCCTTCACTATGGCATCCATAGATACATGAACTGTGGCGTCCCTCCCCTGATCAATGACGCCAGATCGAAGTCGGCAAGGCCGGCCAGCGCACCAGGTGCCAGAAGTCGTGAGTAGACGTTGTTGGAGTATTCTCCGGGACGCTGGTAAGTCACAACACGGGCTTCAGTGAGCCCCGCTTTCTTCTTGGCCAACTCAACCGCATCTTCCAGATAGCCGATCTCATCGACTAAGCCCGCCGTTTTGGCCTGCTCACCGGTATAGATTCGTCCATCGGCCAATCGTTTGATCTGCTCCATCTGTAAGTTGGAGCGGCCTTCCTGCACGATGTTCAAGAATCGTTGATAAAATGAATCGATGAGTCCTTGGAAGATGGCTCGTTCTTCCGTCGTCATGGTGCGAAACGGCGAGCCCATGTCCTTGCGAGGGCCTGATGTGACCGCCGTCGCCTCAACTCCGATTTTTTCCAACAACCCTTTGGCGTTGACTGTGAGCATGATGACGCCGATGCTGCCGGTGACGGATGATGGATGAGCAAGAACGGTATCCGCTGCGGCGGCAATATAGTATCCCCCGGATGTCCCGATATCCATGATCGACGCGATGATGGGGATTTTTCGCGTAGCTTTGAACGTCTTGAGTTCATGATAAATAATATCCGACGCCGTGACCGTGCCACCGGGCGTATTGATACGAAGAACGATCGCTTTGATCTGCTCATCCTTTGAGGCCCGTGTCAGCTGTTCCTTCACGCTCGCAATCATACTGGTTGAAGGCCGGAATCCTTCCTTCTCCTGAGAACTGATGACTCCGGAAATTTCGATCAGCAAGACCTTTGCCTTTCCAGTCCCATCGACCTGCGCTTCTTGCAGAGGTCCCGGTCCAGGGAACAGGGGAAAGTTAAACGTGCAGCCGGACACCAGCAGCCCGATAACGGCCATGACGAAGCAATTACGCATGTTGTGTCTCCATAAGACGCACGAATTCTTCAAACAAGTAAGCGGCATCATGGGGCCCCGGTGCCGCCTCCGGGTGGTACTGCACGGAGAACACCGGATGGTCCATGCACGCCATCCCTTCGATCGAGTAATCATTCAGGCTGACATGGGTGAGCGATAGTTTCCCATAGCGTGTCTCGATCACCGGCGGGACCTTCGGCACGTCACGGAGTGACGTCGGACCCTGCACGGAAAAATTATGGTTCTGCGACGTAATTTCGACTTTTCTCGTCCGAAGATCCATCACAGGATGGTTGGCCCCATGGTGGCCGAATTTCAGCTTGTAGGTTTTGAGGCCGAAGGCCAGGCACAAAATCTGATGACCTAAACAAATGCCAAAGATTGGATACCGCCCGATCAGCTCCTCCACGGCCTTGATCGCATAGGGAACGCCTTCCGGATCACCTGGACCGTTGGAGAGGAAAATACCGTCTGGTCGTAGCGCTTCAACCTCTGCGGCAGATGTCCCAGCAGGCACAACCGTCACCTGACAACCGACATCGACCAATCGCCTCAGAATATTATGCTTGATCCCAAAGTCGTAGGCCACGACTCGCCACCGTGTTGACCGTCCATAATCCCGTCCGTTTGTCGCCTGCCCCGGCATCCACTCGCCTGATCCCGTCGTCCATTCGTATGAGCTCGCACAGGTGACCTCGGTGGCCAAGTCTCGCCCAATGATGCCGGGTGCTTGCTTGGCTCGACCGATGGCCCGGTCCCGATCCAAATCGACATGCGTAATGAGTCCCTGTTGCGATCCGTGCTCACGTAAATGCCGCGTCAAGGCTCTCGTATCGATTCCTTCGATGGCGACAACCCGTGCCTCCGTTAGCATTTCCTGAATCGTCTGTTTACTTCGCCAGTTACTGAACAGACGACTGGCCTCCAATACGACGAAGCCCTCAGCCCATGATCGACGAGATTCCATATCCTCAGGCGTCACACCGTAGTTGCCGATGTGAGGACATGTCATGGTAATGATCTGCCCCTTGTACGATGGATCAGTCAGGACCTCTTGATAGCCGGTCATGGCCGTGTTAAAGACGACTTCCCCGACCGTCTCCCCCCCATAACCAAGCGCACGGCCTTCGAATACCGTCCCGTCTGCCAGTGCCAACAACGCCTTTTTCATACCCCTTGTCCACCCTGATCGAGCGCCCGTTTCGCCTTGATACCGATAAGAATCAGTCCCAAGACAAGGTTGAGCATATATAGCGACCTGATCGGCATCAGAACACGAAAGAGGCTCTCCAGTGCCGCTTTCTTTGCCGTCTCATCCTTTGTCGCGAACGCCTGCGTTTGAAGCTCCGCAGCATGTGGATGCAACACCGCGATAATGAGCCCCGCGATCATTACCATCACAACCAGCACGATGATCTCACTGCGCCCGACCACTACCATTGGATCCCCGCTCCACCATCGAAACCACGCTGCGACACAGAGGATCGCGCTCGCACCGATCACAAATCGCTGGTACCCTTCGAACGCTCGTGTCAAAAACATCCCTCCGGAATCCTGTCCACCGAATGTGTTGAACACGGCCGGAATGACCGCCCCGCTCAGCACAATCATTCCTCCCACCCATATAGCAAGAGCCACCCATTCAAGCGTCAGACAACTGACCTTTCCCCAACAGGGCACGTGTCGCACGGCACTATCGCTCCGCGACACTGGTCTCAAACACAACCCGGCCACCGACGATGGTGACGTTCACCCGTCCCTTAACCTTCCACCCAGCGAACGGTGTATTGCGGCTCTTGGACCGAAACTTCGTCGGATCGACTTCCCATTGTTCGTGCTGATCCACGATCACCACATCGGCATCTGCACCGACTGCGAGTGTGCCTTTGTTCAGTCCGAACGCCGTCGCCGGTGCCGATGTCAGTTTCTGCACTGCTTGTTCCAGTGACAGCACGCCTTCTTCCACCAGTCCCAACGTCAACGGAAGCGCCGTCTCAAGCCCAACGATTCCGAATGGGGCCTCGGTAAAGTCTTGCTGCTTTTCCTGCGTCGCATGGGGCGCATGATCCGTCGCGATCACATCGATCGTGCCGTCTCGCAATCCTTCCTTGATCGCTTGAACATCTGCCCACGTGCGCAACGGAGGGTTCATCTTGGCGTGCGTATTGTATCCGCGCACCAACTCTTCTGTGAGCATGAAGTGATGCGGACAGGCTTCGGCAGTCACGTGAATCCCACGACCTTTTGCTTCGCGGACCATCCGAACAGACCCAGCCGTGCTGATATGTGCAAGATGGAGCCGGGCTCCGGTCAGCTCAGAGAGTGAGAGATTGCGCGCTACCATGACATCCTCCGCAGCCGCGGGGATACCCGGCAATCCAAGCTCAGTCGAGATCAATCCTTCGTTCATGCAGCCGCCTTCAGCCAGATGCAGATCTTCACAATGGTCGACGACTGCGAGATCGAATGCCAAGGCGTATTCCATCGCGCGCCGCATGACCAGACTGTTCATGACGGGCTTTCCATCGTCAGAGATCGCTACGCAGCCGGACCGTCGTAAGTCACCGATCTCCGCTAACTCCTTCCCCTCCGACCCCTTCGTGATCGCACCGATCGGCAAGACGTTCGCAAGGCCAGCCAATCGAGAACGTTCTAGCATGAATTCAGTGACCGCTTGATTGTCATTCACTGGATTCGTGTTCGGCATGCAACAGACCGTGGTAAAGCCACCCGCGACGGCTGCAGCACTGCCGCTTTGAATCGTCTCCTTATACTCGAATCCCGGTTCACGAAAGTGGACATGCAAATCGACAAACCCCGGCATGACGACTTTCCCGCTCGCTTGAATGGTTCGAGCCTCGACCGGTGCGGAAAGATTCTGACCCAGCGCCGCGATTTTGCCGTTGTCAATCAGCACATCAGCAATCCCAACAAATCGTCCAGGGTCAAGAACACGCCCGCCTTTAATCAGAATCGACACAGTACGCACCTCTCATATTTGACAGAATCTGTTGATCTGATGGTCTGTCGAGTCAAACACCGTATTCAGTCTCGACCACTTCACTCAATCGACAGATCGTCAGGTCATCAGATTCACGAATTCGCTCCCGACATGAGGTACAAAATTCCCATTCGCACCGCAACGCCGTTGGCGACTTGGTCGAGAATGACCGAGGACAGACTATCGGCCACTTCCGGCGCGATTTCGACTCCACGATTGATCGGCCCCGGATGCATGACAATCGCTCCGGTGTCCGCAATCTGTACTCGATCAGCTGTCAAGCCGTAGAGCCGCGAATATTCCCGGATGGTCGGAAACAACGCGCGTCCCTGACGCTCCAATTGCAACCGAAGCATCATGATGACATTCACGTCGCGCAGGCCTTCGTCCATGTGGTGGTATACCTTCGGTCCGAGCTTCTCCACACCGCACGGCATCATCGTCGGTGGCCCAATCAGACGCACTTCAGCACCAAGCTTAACGAGCGCATAAATGTTCGACCGAGCGACTCGACTATGCGACACATCTCCGACGATGGCCACGCGCAGGCCCTTAAAGCTCATCCCTCGTTGGCGAATCGTATACAGATCGAGCAAGGCCTGCGTTGGGTGCTCATGCCATCCATCACCGGCATTGATGACCGACGACTTGACCCCGTTTGCGAGGGTTTCTGCAGCACCCGCGGACGAGTGACGCAGGACGATAATGTCGGCTTGCATGGCTTCAATGTTCCGAGCCGTGTCGAGCAACGTCTCTCCCTTCACCACGCTGCTGTTGGACGGCGCAAAGTTGATCACGTCGGCACTCAGTCGCTTGGCTGCTAATTCGAAGGACGTGCGGGTTCTCGTGCTTGGCTCAAAGAACAGATTCACAACCGTCTTGCCCCTGAGAGCCGGTACTTTTTTAATCTCTCGTCCTGTCACTTCCTTGAAGGAGTCGGCCGTTTCCAGGATGAGTGTCATCTCATCCGCCGATAAAGAGGCAAGACTCAACAGATCTTTGCGCTTGAGGCTCATAAGATCCTCCGCTTCACGCCTTCAAGATGACCACCCGATCATCCTCTCCATTTTCTTCCAACAAGACTTGGACCTGCTCGTCCCGAGAAGTCGGTAAGTTTTTCCCGACGTAGTTTGCTTTGATCGGCAGTTGACGATGACCACGATCGACCAACACTGCCAGCTGAATTTCTTCGGGTCGCCCAAGGTCCATGAGGCTATCCATGGCCGCACGAATCGTTCTGCCGGTGAACAGGACATCGTCCACGAGCACAACTACTTTATTCGTCATGTCGAACGGTACGGAGGTTTTCCTCAGGATCGGTTGATCTTTCCGTAATGCCAGATCATCCCGATAGAGTGTAATATCCAGTTCACCGATCGGAACCGGCACCCCCTCTATGCTTTGGATACGTTTGACGAGCCGATGTGCGAGATGCACACCTCCCGTTCGGATTCCCACCAACGTGAGATCCTTCACGCCTTTATTGCGCTCTAAGATCTCATGGGCGATACGCATCATGGCGCGGGAAATGTCTCCCGCATCCATGATTATCTTTTCATCCTTCCGCTCGGCTGACTTGTTCGTAGGAGGTGTCATGTTGAGCACGACTGAGATACACGATTTAGCTCAACTTCTAGGCATAAAAAAACCTCCTCACCAAGCTGAAGTGAGAAGGTTACGTTG